>JAYVTU010000159.1:0-5374 GCA_043788485.1 Planctomycetota bacterium | reverse complement strand
GGCGACCCTCTTGTGCCGTTTGCACGTCGGGCTTACGCCTCGACGCTCGCCTTGCGATCGATGCTCGCCTGGGCGGGCGGGTTTGAAATCGCTGTAAGTGATCGCGGCGGGGTTGGGGGAAAGTGGGGGCGAAGCGGGTGTGAACGGGGCCGGAGCGGGGGAATGTGGCGGGCGTGGTGCGCACATTGAAAATTCTGGCGTCCCCCTCACCCGCCTCGGAGACTCGGCGACTTCTCCCGCGAGGGGAGAGGTGGGAGCGCGCACGGATGTGGCAAAGCGGACGTCCGGGGGGTTTCCCGGAGGTGAGATGAGAGTGAGTGGGATTCGCAGCTTTAAGGTGTGGAATCGGCGGGGAGTTAAGATGGGAGGTTCGGCGGGAGCGGGGTGGAAAAACGGGGTGGGGGGAGGGGGTGAAAATGTCCGGTCGACGGGTTTGTGCGCACGGGGGGTGACCTGCGGGGAAGACACGGGGAAGCGGAGGAACCGCATCCCCGGGCTTGGGTGGAATAGTGGAGTTGAGTAGAGGTTGGGAGAACCGTTTGCCCGCGAAGCCGCAAGCGGCGAGGCAAAAGGCGCGAGGCACACGGCCGACTCCGCGGACTGCGCTGGCCGTGGCACCCGGGACGGGATCAGCCGGGCATGGTGGCGAGGGCGGTTTCGGCGTCGGGGGCGGCGTCGGTGACGATGGTGCGGGGCTCTTCGAGTTGGGTGAGTGCGGGCTCGTTGAGGGAGACGCCGGGGAGGCCGAAGATCTCGGTCATGCCGGTGACGCCTGCGGCGACGAGTTCGACGCCGTGCATGGCGAGTGTGCGGTGTCCCTTGGCATTGAGGCGGCGGCGCATGGCGTGTTCGTCGATGCCGCCGAGGACAAGGCCGTAGTCCTCGTCGTCCAGGCGCCAGACCTCGAAGACGCCGGTGCGGCCCTTGTATCCCATGTGGCGGCACTCGTCGCAGCCGACGGGTTCCCAGACGCTGCGCGGCGCGGGGACGCCGGCGCCGCGGGCCCAGAGTGCTTCGGCTTCGGTGATGGCCCTCTCGCGGCGGCAGGCGGGGCAGAGCACGCGGACGAGCCGCTGGGCGACGACGATGGAGAGCGACACGGCGATCTCCAGGTCCGTGGCGCCCCAGTTGCGGAGTGCGGAGAGGGAGCTGACGGCATCGCGGCTGTGGAGCGTGGTCATGAGGGAGCGGCCGCTGATGGATGCGTCCATGGCGGAGCGAGCGGAGGAGGCGTCGCGGATCTCGCCGAGCATGAGGTAATCGGGATCGAGGCGGAGCATGGTCTTGAGGCCCGCGCCGAAGTCCAGGCCGTGGCGGTGGTCCACTTGGATCTGGGTGATGCCGTCGATCTGGTATTCGACGGGATCCTCGATGGTGATGATGTTGGAGGCGCGGCGGCGGAGTTCGTGGAGGAGGGCGTAGAGGAGCGTGGTCTTGCCGCTGCCGGTGGGGCCGGTGACCATGAAGAGCCCGCCGGCGGCGCTGAGCCAGAGGCGGAGGAGATCGAGGTGGGCGGCGGTGAGGCCCAGCTCGTCGAGTGCCGCGCGGGCGCGGACGGGATCGAGCAAGCGGATGGCGATCTTCTCACCGGTGACGCTGGGGACGACGGTCAGTCGGATGTCGATGATGCGGTCGTCGAGGTCGTAGCTGAGTCGGGCATCGAGCGGGCCGAACGTGCGGACGGGATCGATGTCCGCGAGGGTTTTGATCTGGTTGACGAGTCGGTTGGCCTGGTTGTCGGAGAGCTCGAGGATGTCGACGACGCGGCCATCGACACGGAAGCGGACGCGGGAGCCGGTGGCGAGCGGATCGATGTGGATGTCGGTGGCACGCTCGCGGACGGCGTCGCGGATGAGGCTCTCGGCGAGCGCGGTGTTGTATGCGGGGTTGCCATCGCCATCGCCTTCGGCGTCAGCGTGCGCGGGTTCGGCACGCTTGAAGAGGTCGGAGAGATTGGTGGTGAGGATTCGCGCCAGGTCCTGCTGGAAGGTGTGCGGTGCGGTGGGCAGAGGCGCGGCAGATTTGGCGAGGCGTGATTTGCTCATCTGGGGTCTCCTGATCGGTCAAGCGGGACTTCAGGGCGCAACACGTCGGGGTTCGGGCACTTCCGTAACGGATTCGACGCCGCCTATTCTACTTCCGGCGGTCCCCTGTGTGCTAGAGGTGGAATGCGTATTTCCCGTGAGATTATTTGGCGGGCTGTGCCAGGGCGGCTTCGAGGGCGGTGATGAGGCGGATCTGAGCATCATCGATGGGGCCCTCGGTCTTGCCGCCGGCGGCGCGGGCGTGGCCGCCGCCGCCGAACTGCGAGGCGAGCAGGTTGACGTCCACAGCATCGTCCACGGGTTTGGAGCGGAAGCTGAGGCGGACCTTGCCATCCGGCATCTCGGTGAGCAGGACGACGGCCTGCACGTCGAGCACGATCTGCGGGAGATCGACGAGGCGCTCGGTCTCCTCGATGCGTGCGCCGGTGTCGGCGAAGTCGGACTGGCGCAGGGACATGATGGCGGCGCGTCCGCCGGCGACGAGGCGAAGGCTGTCGAGTGCGCGGCGTGTGAGCATGAGCTTTTCGGGGCGCTCGGATTGTTCGAGCTTGGCGTAGAGCGCGGCATGGTCGACACCGTGGCGCAGGAGCCGGGCGGCGAGCTCGTGGGTTTCGGGCGTGGTGTTGGAGAAGCGGAACCAGCCTGTGTCGGAGGCGATGCCGACGAACAGGGCCTCGGCGATGGGCTGATCGAAGGGGCAGCCGAGCTCGTCGATGAGCGCGGCGACGATCTGGCATGCGGCGGCGGCGCGGGTATCGATGAAGCGGAGCGCAGCGATGTCATCGCCGCGGAGATGATGATCGAGGCCGATGATGCGGTCGCGGCGGGCGGCGAGCCAGTTCTTCATGGGCTCGAGCTGCGACCAGGCGCCGGTGTCCACGACGACGATCGCATCGGGCTCGCCGGTCGGTAGCGCATCGCGGTCGCCGCCGCGGAAATGGATCGGCGTGCCGGCGGTGAGCAGGCGGAGCGATTCCATGAGCGGGGGCATGATCCAGCGTTCGACGGTGTGGCCGAGCTGTTCGAGTGCCCGGGCGAGTGCGGCGACGGAGCCGAGCGCATCGCCATCGGGCTTGGCGTGGGTGGTGATGAGAATGCGCGGCGAGGCCTTGAGCTTCGCGGCGATCTGAGCAAGCGTGGCGTTTGAAACGTAATCCATCGTGTCTCTATCGGCTGAGCGGCTGAGGTTCTTCGGCTTTCACGGTCGCAATGGGATCGAGCATATTCTCGGCGTGCAAGTCACGCACCTGCTGCACATCGCGGCGGATCTGATCGACGAGTGCGGGAACGGAGATCATCGCACGCTGCTCGCGGAGCCAGCGGAGGATCTTGAGCTCGATGGTGCGGCCGTAGAGGTCGCCGGTAAAGTTGAGGAGATGGGCTTCGACGGTGCGCGGGGCGGCGGGGCCGTGGAACTGGGGCTTGGTGCCGATGCTGATGGCGGCGGTGTGGGTGTCGCCGTCGATGATGGTTTCACCGGCGTAGACGCCGTCGGCGGGGAGCAGGAGGCCGGCGGTGTCGAGATTGGCGGTGGGGAAGCCGAGCTCGCGGCCGCGCTTCTCGCCGGCGACGACGGTGCCTCGCACGGCGTAGGGGCGGCCGAGGCAGAGCTGCGCATCGCCCACGCGGCCCATCGCCACGAGCCAGCGGATCAGCGAACTGCGCACGGCGATGCGCGTCTTGTCACGCAGCGTGACCTCGACGGGATCGATCACGCGGGACTCGAAGCCGTGCTGCGAGCCGAGCGCGGCGAGGAGCGCGGCGTCGCCGCGGCGGCCCTGGCCGAAGCGGAAGTCGGGGCCTTCGAGCCATGCGGCGGGGGCGAAGCGCTCGACGGTCTGCTGCACGAACTGCTCGGCGGTGAACTGGAGCACGGCGGGCAGTGGGGCGAGCCAGTGCACCTCATCGGCGCCGGCGTCGCGGAGGAGCGCTTCACGGTGGGCTGCGGCGGTGATCTGCGGCGGGGCGGCCTCGGGACGCAGGATGGTTAATGGGTGCTGCGGAAAGCTGAGGACGACGACGCGGGCGCCGATCGGTTGGGCAAGCTCATGCGCGATGCGCAGCAGCGCCTGGTGCCCGCGGTGCACACCGTCGAAATTCCCCACGCTGATGATCGACCGCCTCTCGGGCATAAGCACAAAGGATAGGTCCGCCGCGCCGCATTGCCAAGGTTGCGCGGGTCGGCTACACCTACTCAGATGAGCAGCGGCGACGGCATCCGGTTTCTTCGTGCGGCGGTGCGGAACCCTTTGAGGGTCGGGGCCATCGCGCCCAGTTCCAAAGCGCTGGCCAAGCGCATGGTCAAGGGCATCGACTTCCGCCCGGGCCACGCGGTCCTCGAATTCGGGCCGGGCACCGGGCCGTTTACGCGGCACCTCAAGGATGTGCTCGCCGACCACGGCACGTACCTCGGCATCGAGCGCGATGACCATTTCGTGCGGATGCTAAGTGAGCGATTCCCGACGATGCGTGTCGTGCACGGCTCCGCCGAGCACGCTGAGCAGCACCTCCGCGACGCCGGCCACGAGAAGGTGCAGGCGATCATCAGCGGCCTGCCGTTCGCGAGCCTGCCGGTCGTCGTGCAGGACGGCGTGGTCGACTGCCTCGACCGCCTCATGCAGCCCGGCACCGTCTTCCGCACGTTCCAATACGTCCACGCCTGGCCGCTGCCCGCCGCATCGCGGTTCCGCCAGCGGATGGCCAAGCTCTTCGGCGACGTCGAAGTCAGCCGCCCGGTGATGTGGAACCTGCCCCCGGCGGTGGTGCTGAGTTGGAAGCGGTAGACATCACGGGCATCAATCACGCCTACTGGTGCCTTGTTGGCTGCTTACTTTGTGCTTCTGTTCAGTAAATCCGTGCAGATGCGACCTACCGTAAAGTCCTTCCTACCATTAATCGCATCCCAAATCTCTGTCTTATTCTCGGTGTTTGCCCGCAATGCGGGTTCGGCCTCCGCACCACGACTCGCGAGTTCCTTTTGGATCGCCCGATTGGCCATGTATTTGTAGTAATACTCGTAACCGCCGTAGCGATGCGGGCCGGTCGGGATGAATGCCTCAATCAGTTGCTCTGGAGTCTTGCTCTTGAGCGTCACTTTTAAGAATTCAACATCTTTCGTTGCAGCGTCGTAGCCTTCGGGCGACCCCGACCCCGGTCCCTTGCGTACGGTGCAGGAAATGCATGTGAGAAACAGCAGAAAGATGACAAGCTGTTGGAGTCTCATTATTGTGCCTAAATAGCCCGGCGTAATTCGGCGTCAGGCTTTTGGTGTTTTCGGCGGTTGCGTTGGACGAGGAAGTGGACCACGTCGGCCATCAGGGCCTCGATAC
>JAYVTU010000158.1:0-4684 GCA_043788485.1 Planctomycetota bacterium | reverse complement strand
CACGGGCGCCAACAGCACACTCGTCCTCGGCTCCTACGGCATCGACGTCTCCAACCACGTCGTCTGGGCGGTGCTCGACCACAACAGCGAATTCGCTGTCATCCCCGAGCCGCTCGCCCTGCCCGCCGGCCTATTCATGCTGACGATCGTCGGCGTGATCTCGCGGCGCCGCCGGGCGTGATTCTTTCCGCGTGCCATGCCGTCGGCTCTGCGTCGGCATGTCACCGGGATCCAAGACCATGCCCACGCAAAGCCGAGGGCATGGCACACGAATTCACGGAGCCAGGCAATGAATGACCTCAATCAACAATTGAAAATCATCAATCAGCAATTCCGCCGCGCCTTCACGCTCATCGAGCTTCTGATCGTTGTGACGATCATCATCCTGCTCGTGGCGCTCATGACGCCCGGCCTTGTGCGAACCATGGACACCACCAAGATGACCGGGTGCCAGTCCAACATGCACCAGATACAGTTCGCATGGAACCAGTTCCCGCTCGATCACGCCGGCCGAATCCCCTACGGATGCGACGGTGGATCGCCAAGCGACAGCCAGGAATACATCGTCACATCAGGCAACACCTACGCGAACATCGGCTTCGGCTGCCTTTACCCCTACATCGGAACCCAGTCCTTCAGCGCACTAAATGCGATGTCCGCCGCCCAGCAGGAACTTGTCCTGGCCGCCGAGCCCGCCGTCCGCGCCTTCAAGTGCCCCGATGATCCATTCCCCAGCAAGCGTACCTACTCCGCCGTCGATCCGATGCGAGGCAACTTCTACAGCACTTCCACGACCTACGGAACCGATCGCCTGTCGGGCATTCTCAACCACGGCAGGCAGTTGGTCTTCGTCGAGGAGGATGATTATCGCGGCACCTTCAACAACGGCTCTTGGATCATGCCTTCCGATGACGGTTCCAAATGGCGCTGGACCGATTACACCGCGCCCTTCCACAGCAATCAGACAGCACAGAATTACACATTCTCCGATGGCCATAGCGAGTTGTGGGCCTGGAAAAATGCGCCCGTCATCGCCGCAGGACAACTCGGCTTCGCCATGAACGGCAGCGGTATCGTCACCGCCAATGGCCCGCCGCCAGTCGGTCCCTTCTTCCTCAATCAAACAGGTGATGCCCCAGTCGATCGCACGGATTATGCCCGCCTCCGCTCCTGCTACCGCCAGATCTCCACCGTCGGCACTTGCCGTTACTTCCCCGACGCCGCTTCACTTGGGCCGTGATCCGCGATTTGGTTGTCTTCATTGATGCAACTGGATTCCCAAAGCTGCCGCGCGCAGCCTCGGTCGTTTAAATTCCGTCATGACAGTCTTCGCACGCCCCGCAATCGCAACATCCGATTCAATTTTTCTCTGGCACGACGCGGTAAGATGATCACGCGTTCGTGATCGCCTTCACCGTGATGGAGTCCTCTCATGCATCCGATCCTCATCGACGCTGGATATGCTGTGACGTATTGCCTCGTCGGCGGCATCGCCGGCCTGGCTCTTGTGCTTCTTGCCACGTTCCTGTTGCCACGGATCATCAACCGTCTCACGCCACGCATCGACGAGGAGAAGGAGATCGCACGCGGCAACCAGGCCGTCGCCGAATACTTCGGCCGGGTCGTCGCCGCCGCCATCCTGGGCATGAGCATCGTCATCGCCGCCGCAGTGCTCGGCGGAATCATCGCCGCGCTGCACTGAGCTCCGTGCGAACCATTCCCGGGATGACGCCGTGATATCTTCTCGAATCATTTTTGCTTTCGTGCTCCTGCTGGCCGCTGTTGGCCAGCAGGCGTTTGCGCGCGGTGGCGGCGGCTGCGTTCAGAAGGGCACACCCATCGCTACGCCCGCCGGACCGCGCACCGTCGAATCCCTCAAACCCGGCGACGCACTCTGGTCTGTTGTGCACGGCGAATTGACCCTGGCGCACGTGCAACAAGCTTTCGAAGTGCAGCCCTCGCAGTACATCGAGATCACTGCGGGGCACACACTTCTCCGCGTCACTCCTGAGCATCCGATCGCTGTCGGCCCCGGTGAATTCACTATCGCATCAAGGCTTCGTGCCGGCCAACGCATTCTCATCGGCGACGGCATCTCAGGGATCTCCACCGCTTTGATCGACCGAGTGCAAACATTCGTCGCTACCGAACCCGCCTACAACCTCCTTGTTACGCCCGGAGGAACCTACATCGCCGGCGGAATCGTCGTGCACAACAAGGGCTGCTTCCTGCCCGACACCCCGATCACGCTCGCCGGCGGCGGCCAAATCGCAATCTCGAAAATCCAACCCGGCCAGCGCGTCCTCGCCTTCGAGTCCGACGGTCGAATCGTCGAGACAACCGTCCGACAGATCATCACGCACGACGTCGAAGAACACTGGCTCATCACCGCCGGCGCCGTCACGCTCCGCGTCACCGCCGAGCACCCGTTCTACGTCGGCGACGGTCGCTTCCGTACGCTCGAATCTCTTAAACTCGGCGATGCCGTCTATGTATACGATGGCCACGCCCTCGTCCCACAGCCCATCACACAGATGCAGCGCATCCCCGGCCCCGTTCGCGTCTACAACCTGCAAACCGACGATCCGCACACCTTCCTCGCCCACGGCGTTGCGGTCCACAACAAAGGCGGCGGCGGGGGGTGCTTCCCCGGTGAAACGCTGATCGACATGGCCGACGGCTCACGGAAACCAATTCATGACATACAACCCGGCGATCATGTTGCAGCATTTGATGAGCAAGGCCAACGCGCCAACGCAATGGTGCAACATGTCTATATGCTCAAGGCACCCGCGATCATCGAGCTGTTGATCAACGGCTCAACCGTCCGCGCGACCGCTGAGCACCCCTTCTACGTTGGCGGCAATGAATTCCGGGCGATCGGCGCTCTTCGTGTGGGGGACAGGGTATTCACAGTGGTGGACGCCGCTCTTCACGAGCAACGCGTCGAATCGATCCACCGCATTGCAATCCCCATGACGGTCTTCAATCTGGAGACGGATGGCCCGCACACGTTCGTCGCCGGCGGATTCGCCGTGCACAACAAAGGCGGCGGCGGTTTCGGTGGCGGTGGGCATAGCTTTGGCGGCGGAGGTTTCGGCGGCGGATGGAACTTCTCGGGTAGCGGTGGCACGCGCGGTGTTCCGCTAACACCGGAAGAACAACAAACTGTGCAGAAGACATTCATGGTGCTCGGCGGCGTTGTCGCCGTATTTGTCATTGTGAATATCGCCAAGGCGATGCGCAGGGACGAAGACCTCGATTACAACTTCACCCGCGACCAGATCGAGAAAAAGTCCACCAAGACCGCCAAACTCATCGCCTTCCTGAACAAGCAGGATCCGCTAATGGATCCTTCGGTGATCGAAAAACGGGTTCGTGCATTGTTTGTCGAATTCCAGAAATGCTGGACCGCTCGTAACGTCATGCCGCTCAAGGACGATTTTATGCCTGACCTGCTCGCGCAGCACGCTGCGCAGGTTCTCGGCATGATCAATACCGGTGAGATCAACATCGTCGAGATGCTGCAGGTCATCGCCATCGATATTGTGAATGTGCGATACATGCACAAGTCCGACGAGCGTGAGTTCACGGCCCTGATCACCGCGCGGGCTCGCGATTATTACGTCAGCGACTGCACGCGACGATTCCTGCGCGGCGGCATGTCTGTGGCCAAATTTCAGGAATTCTGGACATTCCAGCAGCAGGGCGGGCGTTGGCTTCTCCGCGAAATCGAGCAGAGCCGCGAGTCCGATGCACTCAAGGACGAGAACTTCGTCGAGATGTTGACCGATGAGCAGCTCAAGGCCGTTTATGGCGGCGGCAAGCCCGGTGACGGTCCGGCCGGTCCCTGGCTGACGCGCATCGTCGAAACCAAAGCCAATCGCACCGAGCGGGCCCTCAACTTCCTGAGCCAGACGGATCGGCTGTGGAATCGCCAGCTCATGCTCGAACGCTCCCGCGAGGTGTTCCTGCGCGTCTGCCTCGCCCGGCAGTCCGGTGAATCGGATCGTGTCCCAGTCGATGATCTCTACCCCGATGTCGCGGAGCATCTGCGGGCGCAGATTGAATCAATGCGCCGCGGTGGAACGTCGATCGAAATGCGAAATCTTTGCGTGCGCAAGGCGGAGCTGATCCTCTTCCGCAACCGCACCGGCAAGGACGATGATGAATTCGTGGCACGCATCAGCGCCCACGCCCAGCAGATCGTCCGCCGCGCACAGTCGGTCTTCCGCATGGATGACGACGTCAAGCTATTCGTCGAGTACTGGACCTTCGGCAAATCCGACGGCAAATGGAAGCTCAAAGAAGTCCTGCCCCCAGCGAGAGGCGAATCCCTGGTGAGCCAGGAAAACATCGACGAGGAAAGCAGCGAAGCGCAGCTCCAGTGGTACTACTCGAAGAACAGGGCAAATTAGTCGAATCGAATGCGTGTCGCCGAATTCTTGATAATTGAAACTGACGCGCGTCGAAGTCGAGGAAGGGCGGAAATTAGTCGGCGTTTACGTCAAAACGACAAAGGCCGATCCAGACTCTTGTGAAGTCCGCATCGGCCTTTATTCGAGCCTCTTTATACGGATCGTGATTAGGTTCTGTCTGAAAACTCTGTTTTGAGGTATCGCTGGATCATGGCGAGTTTGAGCATGGCCAAGAAGTTGATGGCCAGCTTCTCGAATCGGGTTCC
>JAYVTU010000157.1:0-2567 GCA_043788485.1 Planctomycetota bacterium | reverse complement strand
CACTCGGTCATCAATGACGGCGTGCTTGGGATCACGCACTGCACGGTCGCGGCGAATTTTTCGGTCGGGAATTACGGCGGGATGCGCAACGAGGCCGGGCGCACTTTTACGATCACCAACAGCATCATCGGCGGGCGCAACTCCGCGGCATCGCGCTGAGTGTCGGGCCGAATCAAATCCCCGTGGTCGTCACGGCGGACGACGGCTTCGCGACGAAGACCTACACCGTCGTCGTCACGCGCGTGGCGTTGCAGACGCGCACGGTGACGAGCGCAGCCGACAGCGGGCCCGGCTCGCTGCGAAAGGTGCTGCTCGATGCCGCGCCTTACGGGGAATCTTTTTTGATCACGTTCGACGCGGGGCTAAGCGGACAGACGATCACGCTGGCCAGCTCGCTCGTGGTGGGAAGCAGCGGGGCCCTCAGCTTCACCCTCGATGCCTCGGCGCTCCCGGGCGGTCTGACGATCCATGGCGGCGCCGGTGGAATCAGCATCTTCGACAACAACGCCGAGCTGAACCTCCGCGCCCTCACGCTCCGCAATGGAAACTTCCCGTTTGGCGGCGCGGTTCGCAACAACGGCGCGCTGACCGCGGAACGATGCACGTTTTTCCTGAACCTGACCGGCGGCAACGGCGGCGCGGTTCACACTTTTGCCAGCCGCACCGCGACGTTCCGGCAGTGCACCTTCGCCGGAAACTCCGCCGTCAGCGGCGGCGGCGCCATCTACAACGCCGGCACGACATCGCTCATCCACTGCACGGTCGCCGGAAATTCGCAGGGGAATTCCGGCGCGGTTTTCAACGCCGCCGGCGGCGCGCTTTCGCTCGAAAACAGCATCGTGGCTGGCAACACCCGCCCGCCCGGCAGCACCGCGGATGACCTCGCCAATGCCGCCGGTGCGACGCTGACCCGCGTCGGCGCGAACATCGTCCAAGCCCTCACGAACAGCGGCACGATCACGGGCGGCGGGACGATCACCAACGTGGACCCGCTGCTCGCGCCCTATGGCAGCTACGGCGGGCCAACGAACACCATGCGCCTGCAAAACGGCAGCCCGGCCATTGATGCCGCCGTGGGCTCGACGGAGACGAGCGACCAGCGCGGCTTCGCGCGCCCCGTGGACGGCGATAGCGTAGGCGCGGCCATCGCGGACATCGGCGCGGTGGAAGCGGGCAACGCGGACCTCACCGCCCTCGTGCTCAGCGCGGGGACGCTGTCGCCCGCCTTCGTAAAAACGACGACCAGCTACACCGCGAGCGCACTTTTCGAGACCACGAGCACCACCGTCACGCCGACCGCGGCGGACGCAGGCGCGACGATCACCGTGAATGGCACGCCGGTCGCGTCCGGCAGCGCGAGCGGCAGCATCGCGCTCGCGGTGGGGGCGAACGTGATTACCGCGGTCGTCACCGCGCCCGATGGGAGGACGAAGACTTACACCGTCACCGTCACGCGGGCCGACAATCCGAATTTGAGCAGCCTCGTCTTGAGCGCGGGGACGCTGGCGCCGGCGTTCGCGAGCACGACGACCGGCTACTCGGCGGTCGTGTCCACCGGGACGAGCAGCATCACCGTCACGCCCACCGCGGCGCTCGGCGGCTCGACGATCACCGTGAACGGCACGCCCGTCGCATCCGGCACGGCGAGCGGCAGCATCGCGCTGAGCTTCGGCGGGAACACGATCACCGTTTTCGTCACCGCGCCGAATGGCATCCAGACGAAGACCTACACCGTCACCGTCTATCGCGCCCGGTTCGTCAGCACCAATGCCGACAGCGGCGCCGGCTCGCTCCGGCAGGCCATCGCCGATGCCAACGCCAATCCCGGCGCGGACGTCCTCACCTTCGCGCCCGCGCTCGGCGGCCAGACCATCACCCTCACCACCGGCGCGCTCGTGGTGAGCGACGGAGCTGGCGTGGTGATTGATGGCTCCACGCTCGCGGGCGGACTCACCATCAACGGCAACGGCGCGGATCGCGTCTTTTTCGTAAATGGCGGCGGCCTGACGCTGGTCTCGCTCACGATCACCGGCGGATTCTGCGTCGCTGGCAATGGGGGCGGCGGGATTTTGAACGATGGTGCCGTGGTGCTGGAGCGATGCACGCTGACTGGCAATTCCGGCGGCTACGGCGCCGCGCTTTTCAACCAGCCGAGCCGCCCCGCGACGCTGCGGCATTGCACACTCGCCGCCAACACCGCCGTCAACACCGGCGGCGCGATCTACAACCTCGGCACCGTCGTCCTCACGCACTGCACCGTGGCGGGAAACTCTGCTTCGACGAACGATTTTGCGATGCTCCGCTGCGGCGGAATCCACAACGTCAGCGCCCAACTCACGCTCGAAAACAGCCTCGTCGCAGGAAACACCGCGACCTCCGTGAACGACGTGGCCACCAGCGGCGCCCTGACCCGCGCCGGCGCGAACATCGTCCAGACGCCCATCTTCAACCAAAGCATCATCAATGGCGCGGGGACGGTCAGCCAGGTGGACCCGCTCCTCGCCCCGCTCGCCAGCTACGGCGGCCCCACGCAGACGCGCGCGCTTTTGCCCGCCAGCCCCGCGCGC
>JAYVTU010000156.1:0-10396 GCA_043788485.1 Planctomycetota bacterium | reverse complement strand
ACGACGATCGTGATGAGCAGCAGCAGTCCCAGGCCACGGAGAGAATCGAGGAACACCTGCGCGGCGCCGGTGTAGGTTCGGGCAATGGTGTTGGGCATGATGCGGTCAGCGGCGGCATTGATGGCGGTCACGGCGTCTCCCAGCGGATAGCCGGGCTTGAGATTGAAGGAGACGATGACCGCCTGAAGCTGGCCGAAGTGCGTGATCTGCAGCGGACCGACGCCGTGCTTGATCGACGCGACGGTGTTGAGCGGGACCAGGACGTTCTGGTCGTTGCTCACGTAGAGCATGTTGATCGCGTCCTCGGTCTCCTGGTACTTGGGCTCCAATTCCATGATGACCTGGTACTGGTTGTCGGGAGCAAGGATCGTGGAGATCTGCTGCGTGCCGTAGGCGAGCGACAAGGCGCGTTCGATCTTGGCGGCGGAGATGCGGTTTCGCGAGGCGCGCTCACGGTCGATGATGACCTGAATCTGCGGGTTCTTGATCTGGATGTCGGTGTTGGAGTCCTGCACGCCGGGGATTGTCTGCATCTCGTTGACCAGCAGCGGCGCGTATTTATAGAGCTCAGCGATGTTGCTGGACTGGAGCACGAGTTGATACTGGCTCTTGGAGAGATTGCCGCCGAAGCGGATGGGCGGCAGCGGCTGCGGGTAGACGAGCAGATTGGGGAAATGGCTGAGCTTTCCGCGGAGGCGGGCGATGACCTGATCGGTGGTGGAGGCGCGGTCCTCTTTGAGTGTGGCGAAGATGAAACCGCCGTTGCCGTTGCCGACGCCGTTGCGTGCGCCGGCGCTGGAGATGAAATTCTTGACATCGGGATCCTCGAGCACGGCCGCGGCGGCATCAGTCTGCAGCTTCACGAGCGCCGGGAACCCGATGCCCTCGGTCGCCTGCGTGGTGATGAAGATTCGACCGCTGTCCTCGTTGGGCAGGAAGCCGGTGGGGATGTGGATGAAGAGAAAGATCGTCGCGATGAGGATGGCCAGCGAGAAGAGCATGACGGCGGGCTTGAATCGGAGGCAGAGGCGGAGCGTGACCTCGTAGACCCAGAGCATGGCGTCGAAGCCGCGCTCGGTCATGCGGTAGAGCCAGCCGTGGTTATGCACCGGGGGCTTGAGGAATCGGCTGCAGAGCATCGGCGTCAGCGTGAGCGAGACGAAGCCGGAGATGAGGATCGCCAGGCCGATCGTGATGGCGAATTCGTTGAGCAGGCGGCCAATGATGCCGGCCATGAACATGACGGGGATGAACACCGCGGCCAGCGACATCGTCATCGAGATGATGGTGAAGCTGACTTCCTTGGAGCCGCGCAGCGACGCCTCCCAGAGCGGCTCGCCCTTCTCCATGTGGCGCACAATGTTCTCGAGCATGACGATCGCGTCATCGACGACGAAGCCGATCGAGAGCGTCATCGCCAGCAGCGAGAAATTGTCGACGCTGAAACCCAGCAGGTACATGCAGGCGAAGGTGCCGACGAGTGACATCGGGATCGCGATGCTGGGGATGACGGTCGCCGAGAGATTGCGCAGGAAGATGAAGATGACCATGACCACCAGGCCAAGCGTCAGGATCAGCGTGAACTTCACATCGGCGACCGATTCGCGGATCAGCTCGGAGCGGTCGTAGACGATGTGGACATTGACCGACGCGGGGAGCTGCGCCTGAATGCTGGGCAGCAGCTCAAGCACCGCCTTGGTGACCTCGATTGTGTTCGTGCCCGGCTGCTTGAGGACGGCGAGGCTGATGGATCGCTCGTCGTTGTACCATGCGACATTCTTGTCATTCTCGACGCCATCGACCGCGGTGGCGACATCGCTGAGATGGACGGTCCGACCGTTGCGGGTGGAGACGACGACGGGGTTGTACATGGCAGCGCGGGTGAGCTGGCCGTTAGTCTGAACAGAGAGCGCGGCGTTGGGCCCGTAGAGCGTGCCGACGGGCAGGTTGCTGTTGGCGGCGGCGACGGCATCGGCGACCTCATTGATTCCCAGACCGCGCGACGAAAGCTGCTTCGGATCGACACGGATGCGGACGGCGTATTTCTGCGGGCCGAAGAGTTGGACCTGCGCCACGCCGTTGACCGTCGAGATGCGCTGGGCCATCAGCGTGTCGGCGTAATCATTGACGACGAACGCCGGCAGCGTCTTGCTGGTCACAGCGAGGTAGAGGATCGGCTGATCGGCTGGGTTGACCTTCTTGTAAGACGGCGGGGCCGGCATCGTGCTGGGCATCTTCGGCTGAGCGCGGGCGATGGCGGCCTGCACATCCTGCGCGGCGGCGTCGATGTTGCGGGTCAGCGCGAACTGCAGCGTGATCTGCGTGTTGCCCACGCTGCTGGTCGATGTCATCGAATCGACACCGGCGATCGTCGTGAACTCGCGCTCTAGAGGCGTCGTGACCGACGAGGCGATCGTCTCGGGATTGGCGCCGGGGAGCTGCGCGGTGACCTGCAGCGTCGGGAAGTCGACGTTGGGCAGATCGCTGACGGGCAGCATGCGGTACGCCATCGTGCCGAACGCCAGGATCGCCGCCGAGATCAGCGTCGTCATCACCGGCCGCCGGATGAATGGCTCGGCGAGATTCATGGCTTGGAGTCCTTCGCGACAGGCGCGGCGGGAGTGACATGAGCAGCGGGAGCGGGGGACGCCGGGGCCGCATCACCGTTCCTGACTTCGACGACGGCTCCGGGCGTCAATCGCAGCTGCCCCTCGGTCACAACAGTCAGGTCCGGCTCAAGGCCGCTCTCGATCACCGTCTGATCGCCGACCGCTTCGGCGGCTTTGACCGTCCGCATCGCAACTTTGTTGTCCGCGCCGACGACATAGACATACGTTCCGATCTGGCTGGTCTGCAGCGCGGTCGTCGGCACGAGCACCGCACCCGTGCGCGTGCCGAGGATGATCGCGATGTTGAGGTACTGACCGGGCCACAGACGCTTGTCCTCGTTCTTGTAAATGCCACGCAACGTGACGGTGCCCGTGTCCTCGTTGACCGTGCTGTTGACGAACCGCAGGTCCGCGATGATCGGCTTCTGATCCGGCGAATCCGGGACGGTGATCTCCATCGACACGTAGCACTTCTCGTCGTCCGCCTTGCCCTTATTCTCTTCATCCTTCTTGGCCATCGCGGCACGGACGCGATCCAGATATTTTTGCGCGACGATCACTTCGATATAGCTTGGGACGATCTGGCGGAGCTGGATCAGCTCGGTCTCGTTTTCCTTGACAACGTTGCCGAAGTCGGTGAGCGTCGGGCCGGTGAAGCCGTCGATGGGGCTCATGATGGTGCAGTGCTCGATGTCGAGTTTGGCGTCGTCGATGGCGGCCTGATCGGCGATGATGCTCGCGCGGTTCGCACGGGCAAACGCCTCGAGCGCGACCGCCGCCGTCTCCGAGCGGTCGTACTCGAACTGGTTGGCCGCCCCCTGCTTGAGCAGGTCCTTCTTGCGGTCCGCTTCGGCGCGGGCGTTGGCAGCGAGCGCCTCATTCTGCTGGAGCTTCGCCTGATCCTCACCGAGCTTTGCCTCGGCCTCGTGCAGCTTCGCCTCGAAGGGCCGGGCGTCGATCAGATACATCACTTGGCCCTTTTCCACCGGGCCGACAAAGAATTTCTTGCCCACGATCACGCCCGAGACTTGCGGCTTGAGCATGACGTTGACCAGCGCCTTGGCCGCGCCAACCGCCTCGACTCGGATCGGCACATCGCGCTTCTGCGTCTTGCCGACCACCACGGGGATCGGCGGTTTCGGCGGGGCTGCCTTGGCCTCCGCGCCGCGGTCGCACCCGCCGACACACGCCGCCAGCCCGGCGACGGCCAGTAGCAACGCGATACCGCCGCGGCGGCGGGTCTGCGACGCGGAACCTGTTTGCGTGAATGATCGCATCGTCCTTGAAGCCTTCAGTGGGTTGCCGAATTGCATCCGGGTTTATCCTTCGGACTGTTCATCGGTCGGCAGTTGACCGGGCGCGGACCGCCCGTACAATACTGACCAGTCGGTTTTGACCACGGTATGGTAGTCCGCCCGACACGCCGCCGCAATCGCGCGGATGAAAATTTCTTGACCGCTCCGCTGACCGCCAGGCACGACCGAAACATGCGAACCCCGGACCTCCAAAAACGACAACGGATCCTCGAAGCCGCGGCCCATCTCTTCACCACCCGGCCCTACCACGAGGTCCTGCTCGATGACATCGCCGCCGAGGCGAAGGTCGGCAAGGGCACGCTCTACATCTACTTCAAGAGCAAGGACGATCTCTTCCTCGCACTGATCTATGGAGGCTTCGACACGATGGTCGATCGCCTCCGCCTCAGGCTGCCGGCCATCGCGAAGGATGCTCCGGCCGTCGACTACCTCCAGGTCGTCGTCGACGAACTCGTCGAGTTCGCCTTCGCCAACCCGCAGGTCTGGGAACTGACGCGGCGCGTCGGCATTCCCACAGGCGAATCGAAGTGGACACGCAAACGCGACGATCTCTTCGAGATGATCGAGCAGGTCATCCGCCGCGGCGTTACCCGGGGCGAGTTCAGCGACCGCCACCCCGACCTCACCGCGCGTTACATCCCCAGCCTCGTCCGCGCCGCCCTGCTCTTCTCGCCCGGCAAACTCACCCGCGCCATCCTCACCCGACACATCCTCAGCACGCTCACCGCCGGCCTCCGCCTCACCGAACCCGCCTCCCCGCGCCGCCCGGCCCGCCGCCTGGTCGGGGCATCACCGGCTTGACTTAAATCCCCTTTGCGATTCTACTATTGGGCTCTTCGGACCGCGTCCGCATCGGTCGCATCCGAGCCCTTATCCCGCAACTCGACACGCATCGGAGCATCACCATGGCCCTCGACACCGCCGCGATCACCCCCGGACAGAATGTCCGCATCGAGATCACCAAACGCCCCACCAACGAGGCCGCGCTCAAGACCATTGCCCGCATCCTCGGCAAGGACGAGGGCATCAAGAAGCTCGACCGCATCGCCACCAACCGCCGCCGTCGCGGTTTCAAGACCAAGCCCCGCGGCGGCCGCCCCTGGCGCCAGCACAAGAGCCGCCTGCCCCTCATCACCGGCACCCCCGGCGAAGCGGGCACGGTCAAGGCGACCGTCGATGTCATCAAAGACCTCGGCAGCGTCACCAAGTTCGTCACCGTCACCGCCGCCAAGTAATTCGCGAATCCATCCGACACACCGGAGCCCACGGACAGCAGTCCGTGGGTTTTTTTGCTTTCTTCGTGGTCGACATTTTCAAGCTCCGATAGGGGTGAGGGTTACGTGGTTCAAGCCGCTTGCGGTGCGGATTCGTTCGCTGATCGTTCGCTACCGTCGGTTGGGCCGGTCTTGGGCTCGCTGAGCATGCCGCCGAGGTCGAGAGCCTTGACCGAGTCGCAGAGTTCCGCGTCGCTGGCGTGGTAATACGTCATGACGATCGCCAGGCTGCCGTGGCCGAGCATCTTCGCGACGATGAATGCCGGGACGCCGTTGTTGGCCATGTACGAGGTGAAGGCGTGGCGGAGCATGTGGATCCGGCTCCGCGGCATGTCGTCGCCTCATAGCGAGGCCAACGTCTACAGCACGAATGCTCGATTCATCTCATTTGTGTGGGTGATGAAGCAACTGTGCGGAGCCCGGTTCAATAACCGGCGGTTCACCCAAGACATCCATGACTAGGCCCAGCTCCCGTGTATTGAGCGTGGCTGTGCCGGCGACGAACTCCTGAACGGCAGACGAAACGATCCGGCCATCGAACGCCTTGACCAGCTGGTCGGTGGATCGGCGGTTGTCGTCGAGATGCTTCTGGATGGCCTGGCGGACGTTTGGCATGGTGAATGTTGTAGTGGCCAAAATCCTTCCAGAAACAACCGCAGGTACACGGTCTTCAATTCCACAGTTGGCTCGCGTCTTCGTCTGGTTCCGCCCACCGCGGAGTGTCGTCGTCGGGCTATTGACCAAAGGGCTTACCGGGTAGGCCATGAGGCGCTCAGCGGCCCAGGGTTGAAGCAACCTTGCGAGCTGCCCATCATCGTGAACCTTGAGATCCAGCCACACCGCGTAATCCCGCGGGTCCACGATCACCGGCATGCGGTCGTGGATCGGGGCCATGAGTTCGTTAGGCTCCGTGGTGAGGACGGTGCAAGTCTCCATCGGCTCGCCGGCGCCCTGCCACCGCTCCCACAAGCCGGCGAAGGCCAGCGGCTGACCATCACGGCGGTGGATGTAGATCGGCTGCTTCCGGCCGCCCATCTTCTTCCACTCGTAAACCCGCCGGCGGGGTGAGGCAGCGGCGTGCCTTGAACGCGGAACGAAACGCCGGCTTCTCGTGCACCGTCTCGCGCCTGGCGTTGATCAGCCTGCTGCCGATCGACGGTTCTTTGACCCATAAGCTCATCAAGATCGGATGCAAGGCGGTGTGTCACGCCCGGTACGTCACATTCCAACTGGCCGAGTTGGCGATCCCCCGTTCGCTTTTCCAAGCCATCCTGCGACGCCTCTCCCGGCTGCACGCCACGGCGATGCCGCTGCCGAGGGCTTGAGCGACTTGGACAGAGCGTGAACTTGGGCTCTCCGCAGCGAATCGATCGCACGGTGCATCCCGACCCCGCTGGAAACGGGGAATCCAACCTCTTCAAGGCTCAATTCAGGCTGCATCTTGGACAAAGGAGCGACGAAATGGTCAAAATTGCTGTTGCACACGCCACAGGGGCAAACTCTTCAAGACCAAGACCATTATCGTGCCGGTCCGAGGTCATCTCGAAAATGTCGGTTTCTGAAGTTATTTCACTTTTTCGTGTAACCTTCTCGTAGATTTTGGTCAGTAATGGGTGGCCGTGTATGTCCGGCACTGGAGGATTGCGATGGAATCGACTCGAAAATGCCCGAAATGTGGCTCCCCGATGCCCGCCGATGCTCCGCAGGGCCTCTGCCCGCGATGCGTGATGGAGATCGGCATGGCCAGCGATGCCGAGACCCGGGCCAGCGGTGTTGCATCCGGTCCGGCCGGGACATCCAACCCCGCAGGGTCCGCCCCGCGTCCCTCCGCCGCCCCGCCCCATTCGCATGGCTTCATCCCCCCCACACCCGCCGAGCTCGCCCCGCTATTCCCGCAGCTCGAGATCCTCGAACTCCTGGGCCGCGGCGGCATGGGCGCGGTCTACAAGGCCCGCCAGCCCGGCCTCGACCGTTTCGTCGCCCTCAAAATCCTGCCCCCGGAGGTCAGCAATCAGCCCGCCTTCGCCGAGCGCTTCACACGTGAAGCCCGCGCGCTGGCACGGCTCAACCATCCCAACATCGTCATGGTCTACGACTTCGGCCGTACCGTGACCATGCCGCTGACCGCCGGCGCACCCGAGCACGTCACCGTCAGCACGAACTCCGGCGGGCTCTACTACTTCATCATGGAATACGTGGACGGCGCGAATCTCCGCCAGTCCATCCGCGCCGGCACCATCACGCCCACCGAGGCCCTGGCGATCGTGCCGCAGATCTGTGCCGCGCTGCAGTTCGCGCATGACGAGGGCGTCGTCCACCGCGACATCAAGCCCGAGAACGTGCTGCTCGACAAGAAGGGCCGCGTGAAGATCGCCGACTTCGGCCTGGCCAAGCTCACCGGCCGCGAGGGCGACGCCGCGAGCGTCAACCTCACCGCCGCCGACGGCACGATGGGCACGCTCCACTACATGGCCCCCGAACAGTTCAGCAGCGCCCGCAGCGTCGATCACCGGGCCGACATCTATTCGCTGGGCGTGACCTTCTACGAGATGCTCACCGGCGAGCTGCCGCTGGGCCGTTTTGCCCCGCCCAGCAAAATGGTGCAGATCGACGTCCGGCTCGACGACGTGGTGCTCCGCACGCTCGCCCAGATGCCCGAGCTGCGCTACCAGCACGTCAGCGAAGTGAAGACCGACCTCGACTCGATCGCCAGCACTCCCTCCGCCGCGAAGCCGTCTGCGCCGATTACGCCCAAGCCGCTGCTTCAGCAAGGCTTCAAGGAAGCGATTCACACACTCTTCGTCCCCGAGCACATCGACCAGCCCGGCACGCCCGCCTCGGCGAAGTGGCGGCACTGGATCGTCATGGCCGTCGTGATCGCGGCGACGTTCGGCTTCGCCGACTCGGGCCTGCACCTGAGCCTGATCGTCAGCACGCTTTTTCTCTTCATCTGGTCCTGCGTGATGTTCGTCATGGCGTGGAACAAGCGCGGCACGCGCACCGCCACGCAGCTCCGCTTCTCCGCCACGATGTTCCTCTGCATCAGCCTCGGCATCCCGCTCATCCTCTTCCTCTCCAATCCGCAGCCCATCCTCAACAGCCTCTACAAAATCACCGACTCCAAACCCGGGCCGCACGACGCGAACTTCATCCGCGGCCTGTTCATGTTCCTCGTCTTCGGCTCGCTCATCGCGCTGATCCGCACCTGGCTCAAGCTCCGCCGCGAACGCCTCGCTCAGCAGCCCGTCGCCTCGCCCCCCGGTGAATCGGCAGCAGCCGGGACCACCGCAACGAAAATAGGTCTGGCCGCCACGGGCCTGTTCATCCTGTCGATCTGGGGAAGCATCTTCGCGATCCACCAGGCTGTGATCACCACCGAGGCAGTGATCCAGCAGTCCTCACGCGGCAACGTGAATGAGCTCCAGGATGGGTCCAATCTGGGTTTCGCCCTCGTGATGCTCAGCGCCGCGGCCACCGCCGCCGTGCTGATCGTCAAAGCCCACCGCCGCAGCGACGGCCGCCTCGTCATCTACGCAGCGCTCTTCGACGCCCTCGCGTGTCTGCTGGCCATCCAGTTCGCCGGACTCACCGCACCGCTCATCGCGTTGGCATTCGTGCTGGGCTGCTTGGCTCTCCTGATGCAATCGGACGTGCAGGCGTCCGCCCGGCAAACGCAGGTCCGGGCGATCCTGCTGGCCTGCGTGGTCGGCCTCCTCGCCTGCGTCATCCCCGCTCAGTACGTCGAGCGCGGGCTGTGGGGGATCGCCGGCAGCGCCAGTGACGGTGCGCATGACGGCGTCTCGATCATCGGCAAGATCACCCCCTTCAGCCCCGCGGACACGGCGGGACTGAAGCTCAACGATTACATCGTCTCGATCAACGGCCACACCGTCGGCGATAGCCGCGACCTCTTCAAAATCTGGAGAAACATCCCCATCGGGTCGGATGTCGACATCCTGGTGTCGCGCGATCCCACCGGGGCCCGCGCGCAAGCCGGCCAGCCCACCATCACCCTGCATTCGGTGCGGCGTTCCGATGAATTCATTTCACGCTTCTATTGGCACTGGCAGGCGATCGCCGGTGTCATGTTCCTGATCTTCGCCCTGGCCGCCTTCGCCGCCCCGGCGATGTGGCGCGGCCTGCTCATGGCGATCGCTTCGCTCGCGCTGCTCGCCACCCTCTTCACCGTGCCCTGGAGCGCCTGGCAGGTCGGCTATGCGCAATACGGTCTCGACTGGGAAACCGACTGGGTGAAGTATTCCTGGCAGTGGTGGGCCGCGGCGGCGGCGGCGATCGCGCTGGTGGTCCTCGGCGTGATGGAAACCCGCGCGGCGATTCTGCAGAAAGCGACACAGCCCGTCGCGGCGCATCCGCCAATCGCCGCTTCCAACCGCCCATCGGCGAATTTCGCCGCCCTCGTGCCCGGTGCGATCCTCGGCCTCGCCGCCGCCGGTTTCATGCACCTCGTGCAGATCGCACTTTGGACCAAGGTTCATACGGGGTACACCTACGATCACGATTCGGGCCGCCTGATTGACACCATCGCCCCTAATCCGGCCAATCGCCCCGACATGTTCTTCCTGATCCTCGACGCGATCACCGTGATTGCCGTGACTGTCCTCTACTACTTCGTCATCCAGGCCGTGGGACGAAAATTCGCCAGCCAGTCGGTTCCGTCAACCGGGTCCGCACAACCCAGAACCGACGCCGCGCCCGCCGATCACCTGAACCGATTCCTCGGCTTCTGGATGACGCCGCAGCCCGGCTACGGCCGCCGCGTCGGTGTGCCGATGCTCATCCTGCTCGGCCTCTGGATGGCCGTCGTGATCGACCTCAACACGATGTCGCCGCGCTACGCCGAGACACCCCTGCTCATCACGATGATCGCCGGGCTCGCCGGTCTGCCCTTGGCGTACCTGCTGCTCCACCTGCGCTGGGTCGCGCTGCGCTCCGACACCGCGAACACCCCTTCGCAAGACGGCCACCGCTCGGGCATGAACTGGAAAAAATTCGCGCTCATCACACTCGGCGTGATCGTCGGCATCACCGCCGTCAAATTCGCCTTCCACATCGGCAGCCGCACCATCGTCTACCCCACCTGGGGCGACACCGGTTTCGTCGCCGGTCCCAACGGCCCCGAGATGGGCGATGCGCTCGTCGCCAAGCTCGGCATCCCCGCCCAGCAGGTCCCCGAGGC
>JAYVTU010000155.1:0-100247 GCA_043788485.1 Planctomycetota bacterium | reverse complement strand
ACCAGCATGGGTTTTAAGGCCCGCCAGCACCTCAAGCTGGTGCGTCTGCCAATTTCGCCACCCGGGCGGTGGTCGGGAAATTATATCGACGGCGCGGCGGCTGTCGAGTCGGGGAAGGGGTTCAGGGTTCAGGGTTCGGGGTTCAGGGTTCAGGTCGAGGCAGAAGACTCAAGCGCGATGTTTTTTCTTCGTTCCGTCCTGAACCCTAAACCCTGAACCCTTTGGACTCTTCCCTCGTTCCGTGGTATTAAACGCCCATGGTTCCCCTTCTCTGGCAACGCGTGATTCTCACCGTCGCGATCGTCGCGGCGGGGCTGCTGTTCTACCGTGCCGCGGGCGACGGCAGCGGCGTGGCGATCTGGTCGCTGCTGGCCGACGGTCCGACCGTCACGGCGCTGGTGCGCTACGGTGTGGCGACAATCGCCGCGATTCTCATCGCCGGTGTCGCCTCCGCGCTGACGAACCCGATGGGAGGCACGTTCGTGCTGGGCGCGGGCCTCTGCTTCGCGGCGGTGCGCGGCGGGTCGATCGACCCGTGGCTGCGCGGCATCGAATCGACGTGGGCCTACTGGACGCTGGCTGCCGAGGCGCTGCTCTGGCTCATCTGGATCGCGGTGTTGGCGTTGGCGACGTGGTGGATCGGCGAACGGTTGCGGACGCTGATGCCGGCGAAGAATCAGCCTGCGCGTCCGATCGATCACAGCACGGGATCACTACGGCTCCCGCTCCGGTTTCACTCCGCCGGCGCCTTGGGAACTTCCGTAGTCATCGGCATGCTCCTGACACCGCTGCTGCAGGTCAACGCTTTGCCCGGCCAGGCGATCGCGGTGCTCGTGATTGTCTTTGTCATCGCGTCGATGACCGGCTATTTCCTCTTCCCCGCGGCTCATCCGCTGGCGCTATTGGCCAGCCCGATCGTCACCGGCGGATTGTGGCACACCTTCATTGCGCTTTCGGGGATCAGCCGCCACACGATCCTCCAGCAATATTTTCAGACGCCGATCCAGTTCTATCACGTGGGCCTGATCGCACCGATCTATTTCGCGTCGGCGGGGGTTGCGGGCGCGGCACTGGGTGTGACGTGGTCGGCGGCGCTCATCAGCGATGAGGGTGATGAGGCTGAGGACGAGGTCAAGCTCACTGCGGCGTGAGAATTGAAACCGCTCCGTCGATTCGTTGTGCAACATTGCCTTGCCCGTCACATCGCCCTAAACTATTCGGTTCCCGATTTCGGGATGATCGCCGAAATCGCCTGTAAAGAGGCCCATTTCATGACCGCTCCTAGTCCCGCGAAATCCGCCGCTCCCGCCCCGCAGCCCACGCGGCTCACCGACGTTCAGGGCAGCAGCGACCACCGCAACGTCCCCATCGACCGCGTCGGCGTCAAGGGCGTGACGTATCCCATCCGCTTGCGCAAAGCCTGCGGCGGCGATCAGCACACCGTCGCCAAAGTGAACATGTACGTCTCGCTGCCCCATCATCAGAAGGGCACGCACATGTCCCGCTTCCTCGAGGTGCTCAACGAGCACGCCCAGGAGATCGATCCGAACGACGTCATGTCGATCTGCCGCGACATCAAGGAGCGGCTCAACGCCGCCGAAGCGCATCTCGAACTGTCTTTCACCTACTTCATCCAGAAAAAGGCCCCGGTCACCGCGTCGCCGGGCCTGATGGATTACGAGGTCACCTTCGACTGCACCGCCAACGGCACCAGCGATTTCATCATGGGCGTCCGCGTCCCGGCGACGAGCCTCTGCCCCTGCTCCAAGACGATCTCCGCCTACGGCGCGCACAACCAGCGCTGCATCATCGAGGCCCGCGTCCGCTTCACGGGCATGCTCTGGATCGAGGAACTCGTCGCCTTCTGTGAGCAGGCCGCCAGCGCTCCGGTCTACTCCGTGCTCAAGCGTCCCGACGAGAAGTTCGTGACCGAAGAGGCATTCGATCACCCGAAATTCGTCGAGGACATCGTCCGCGATCTTGCCGTGCGCCTCGAGGAAGAGCCGCGGATCACTTGGTATTCGGTGACGAGCGAGAACTTCGAGTCGATCCATAATCACAATGCGTTTGCGCAACTCGAGAAGGACAAGCGCAAGGCGGAATGACGAATGACGAAATTCGAATGACGAATCAAATTCCAATGACCAAATTCCAATGGGGAAGAATACGCCGTGTGATTCACAGATCGTCATTGGAATTTGGAATTTGATCATTCATTCGTCATTCGAATTTCGTCATTCGTCATTCATTCCGGTATCCTTAGCGCTGTGAGCTTCCGCCACGTTGTCCCGAGCATGTTTCACCGTCGGCTGCTGCTGCTGCTGGCGATTGTCTGCTGCGCGACGGTCGTGCTCATCGGGCAGATATACAAGCTGACCGTGATCGACGGCCCGCATCACCGCGCCGATGCGCAGGACGCGCTGCAGGCTCGGTCGCTGCTGCCGACGACGCGCGGGAAGATATTCGACGTGAAGGGCCGGCTTCTGGCCGAGGATCGGCCCTGCTTCGACATCGCTGTCGATTACGCGTGGATCACCGGCGAGTGGGCGTACAACCAGGCCCGCCGCCTGGCGCGGCGGGATTACATCGGGCAGTGGACGAAGATGGATTTCGAGGATCGCGAGGAGGTGGTCGCGCAATACCGCCAGCCCTTCGATGAGCAGGCCGAAAAGCTCTGGCGTGACATGACCGAGATCGCGGGGATCGACCGCGCGGAGCTTGAGCGGCGCAAGGCGATCATCAATCAGCGCGTTCAGGCGATCCGCGCGGACGTGTGGGACCGCATGCAGAAGCGTCAGGCCGCCGAGAGCAGCGGGCCGGTGGATGAGATCGCCGACATCTCGTCCGTTTCGCTGGCCGAGGAGCAGGAGCCTCAGACGCTGCTGCCGGCGGTGTCCGATGAGGCGGCGCAAAAGTTCCAGAAGCTCGCTGTCGAGCAGTCTGGCCTGCACGTCATCCGCTCCAGCGCACGCGTCTACAGCAATGAGGATTTCGAGGTGAAGGTGGACCGCGCCACGTTCCCCGGGCCGCTGCGCAGCAATGAGGCGCTCGTCGCCAAAGTGGAAGATCCCACGGGCTCGATCGTCGGCCGCGTCGGGGATGCGCAGCTCGAAAATGTCCAGCGGCGACCGTTTCACCGCCCCGGCCAATTGCCCGACCTCGGCGGTTACCTGCCCGGCGACGATGCGGGGACGCGCGGCGTCGAGAAGGCAGAAGAGGACACGCTCCGCGGCCTGCGCGGCGAACTGCTGACGCGCCTCGACACGCAGGCCATCGCCCGCACCTCCGCCAGGCCCGGCAAGGATGTGCATCTGACGATCGACGTCGCGCTGCAGGCCCGCATCGCCGCGCTGCTCGATCCGACGCTCGGCTTCATGGTCGTCCAGCCATGGCACGCCAAGACCGAGACGCCGCTCGGCACGCCGCTCTACGGCTGCGCGATCGTGATGGACGTCGACACCAGCAACATTCTCGCGATGGTTTCCACGCCCACCGCCAGCGATCCGACGAATCCGCCCGAGGGTTACGGGCACGAGCCGACCTACAACAAGGCGCTGGGCGCGATCTACGCCCCGGGTTCGACCGTCAAGCCGCTCGTCTACGCCTCGGCGGTTCGCGAGGGCGTCATCAAATTCGACGAGCGCATCGATTGCAACGGCTATCTCTTCCCCGACAAACCCAATGTCTTCCGCTGCTGGGGGTGGCGGCCGGCCGAGGGTTTCTACGTCAAGCATGGCCCGCAGTCGGGCTCCGATGCGATCGAGCACTCCTGCAACATCTTCTTCTACACCTGCGGCAAACTGCTCGGTCCCGATGCGATCACCACCGAGCTGCGCCGCTGGGGTCTCGGTCAGCGCAGCGACATCGGCCTGCCCGATGAGGTGGCCGGCCAGGTCGGCCTCGAACGCCGCGAGCTGACGATCTCCGACGCCATCAACATGGGCATCGGCCAGGGGCCCGTCGCGGTTCCGCCCATCCAGATCGCCGCGGCGCATGCCGCACTGGTGCGCGGCGGTTATTACTTGAGCCCCATCCTCATCCGCGAGCGCGCCGCCAAGCAGAAGTCCAGCACACTGGACATCCCCGCCCCTGCGCTGACCGAGGCGCTGCGCGGCATGTACGAATCGGCCAACAGCCCCGAGGGCACCGCGAACCACATCATCGCCGACGGCCAGCGCGAGCCGACGCTCAACATCCCCGGCCTGACGCTCCGCGCCAAAACAGGCACCGCGCAGAACACACCGCGGCTCACACCCGACGGCGAGGTCATCCGCAAAGGCGAGCACAGCTGGTACGTCGTCCACGCCCAGAAGCCCGGCACGGAGCGCGCATCCTACATCATCGTCGTCCTCGTCGAATACGGCGGCTCGGGCGGCCGGACGTCGGGCCCGATCGCGAATCAAATCCTCTACGCTCTTCGCGATGAGGGGTATTTGTGAGCCTGACGATGAGCCGGTGGCGAATGATGATTATTCTTCGCCACATGGGTCGCGGGATGCCCGCAGAGATGTTGCGGCGGCGGCTCTCATCTTCGGATGTGGGGGTGGCGCGTCAATGCTTGGTTGTCAGGAGCGTGAGAATTATCTGAGATTTGAGAATTCAGATGTGGGGAGATCGGAGTGCACGGCGGGTGTGGTCTCGTGAGCGTCGCCGCCTCGCGATATTGATGAGGAGTCGGATTGCGATGGAAATTCAGATGGCGCGCACAGATGTGGTGCTGAAACCGGACGTCCGGGTGGTTTCCCGGATGGGTATTTGCAAGTGATGGGATTCGAGGGCTTAAGGCGCGGAATCGGGGGTGGCGGGAGGGGGGTGAATATGTCCGGTCGACGGGGTTGTGCGCACGGGGAGGGACCTGGGAATTGGGGGTTAGAGGTTGGGGGTTAGCAAACAGGGGAGCGCTAAGCCGCAAGCGGCGGAGACTGATTGACTGACCACTGGCCGCTGTCCCTGCTATCCTGTGGGACCTTGTGGAACGGATTCCGCGCGTGAATGTTCAGCTGATCAGGATGATGCTCAGGCCGACGATGGGGCACGTTGCGGCCATCGCGGCGATCGGGCTGGCGGTGATCGGGCTGGCGGCGATTGCGACGGCACCGACGCCGGAGTATCTGGGCGATGTGGCGGCGAAGCAGCGGGTGTTCCTGGCGGTTGCGGTGGTGGTGATGTTTGGCGTGGCGATGGTGGATTACCGGAAGATCGGGCCGCTGGCGTATCCGCTGGCGGCGTTGGTGTTGGTGGTGCTGGCGCTGGTGATGGCACCGCACATGCCGCAGGGTCTGGTGCCGATGCGGAACGGGGCGCGGCGGTGGATCAATCTCGGTGTGATGCAGTTTCAGCCGAGTGATATGGCGAAGATCGTGTTCGTATTGGCGCTGGCGCGGTATCTGAGGTATCGCGAGAACTACCGGACGCTGGGCGGGCTGCTGGTGCCGCTGGTGATCACCTTTGTGCCGATGTTCCTGATCCTGATCGAGCCGGATTTGGGGACGGCGATGATCTTCCTGCCTGTGCTGTTCGCGATGCTGCTTGCGGCGGGGGCGAAGATCAGGCATCTGCTGCTGATCATCGTGATCGGCGTGGTGGCGATGCCGGCGATGTATCCGATGCTCAAGCCGCACCAGAAGGATCGGATTGTGGCGCTGATCTCGCAGATGCGTGACGATCCGCGTCATCGGCAGGGCGTGGGATTCCAGGCGTACAAGGCGATCACGACGGCGGGAGCGGGCGGGGTGCGCGGGTACGGCAAGGAGCAGGCGCGGACGATCCTGCGGTTCAATGCACTGCCCGAAGCGCACAACGACATGATCTTCGCGGTGATCTGTGCGCGGTGGGGGATGGTGGGAGCGGTGGCGGTGCTGTCGCTGTATGTGTTGCTGATCGCGTCTGGGCTGCTCGTCGCGTCGATGAATAAGGATCCATTTGCCCGATTGGTGGTGGTTGGCGTGGTTACGATCATCTTCGCCCAGTTCTTCGTGAGCGTGGGGATGACGATCGGGCTGCTGCCGATCACGGGGATCGCGCTGCCGCTGATCAGTTATGGCGGGTCGAATCTGGTGATCAACTTCGCGATGATCGGGTTGATATTGAACGTCGCGGCGCGGAGGCCGATGCTGTTGGCGAAGCCCGCGTTTGAGTTCACGCACACGCCGGCCTGGCAGTAGCGGATGAGCGGTGGGATGTTGGGTGACTAACGACGTGTATGGCGAAGGCTCACGGTTCGGGCAGCGGCGCGGCCATCTTCGCTGCCTTTTCCAGCACTTTCTCGGCGCCCTGGTCGAGCAGATTGCTGATCATCTCGTCGCAGGCTTTGCGAATTGCCTTGACGGTGCTCTGCACATCGGCCTCGAGGCAGACCGAACCATCGGGCAGCATCACGCGGGCACGGAGGCGGATGATGTCGTGCTCCAGCGGTTCGGCGAGGACGGCGACGGGCGAATGGCAATCGGAGCCGAGACCCGCGACGATCTGCCGCTCGGCGTGGACGCAGACGGCGGACATGGCATCGTTGAGGGGCATGCAGCGGCGGAGCGAGACGTGGTCATCGGTGCGGCACTGCACGGCGAGTGCGCCCTGCGCGGCGGCGGGGAGGACCTGCTCGAGCGGAATGGCGTTGCGGGCGTGGTCATCGAGGCCCAGGCGGAGAAGGCCGGCGACGGCGAGGAGCGTCGCGTCGACCTTCCTCTCTTCGGTGACCTTGCGGATGCGTGTCTCGACATTGCCGCGGAGCGGGACGATCTTGAGGTCGCTGCGGATGCGGAGGAGTTGTGCGGCGCGGCGTGGGCTGCAGGTGCCGACGGTGGCGCCGTGGGGCAGATCCTCGATGCGTGATGCGCCGCGGGCGATGAGGACATCGTGGACGGAATGGCGGCGCGTGGTGGCGGCGATGGTGAGGCCCGCGGTGTTGTCGGTCGGCACATCCTTGAAACTGTGCACGGCGATGTCGGAGCGCTTCTCAAGCAGCGCCAGTTCGATGACGCGCGTGAAGAGGCCTTTGCCGCCGACGCTCGCCAGCGGATGATCGGTGACTTTGTCGCCTTCGGATTCCATCGGAAGAAGACTGAGCGCGACGCGTGGATTGAGACCGGCGATCAACTGGCCAACCAATTCCGACTGCGCCATGGCGAGGCGACTGCGGCGCGTGGCGATAAGAATGTCGCGTTTACTTGGTCTCAAAAGTGTCCCCGGGAATGCAAAAGGACACAAAGTATAACGACCGGTGTCATCGCCGCTACTAGCGATTTTCCGACGCTAGAGCAGAATCCAAAATAGCATGAATTCCGCGGCGATCACGGCAAAAACGCAGAGGGCGACATGCTCCGAAAACGGGCGTGAAACGGCCGGTATTGATGGTATTAGATCAAGCGTATGGCGCATCTTATAAAGCGAGCCGCCGCTCCGGGCCTGATCCTGCACCATGGCGATGATCAGGCTCGTTTCGAACGGCCTCAGCCCCAGCGATGCACCCAGACGCAGCAATTCAATCCGCGCATCGGCTGTCAGAATCGGCCCCTGCAGAGCTCGTGATGTCTGCACCGCCACCACCCATCGCGGATCCGTTTGCGTCGGCTCGGGCTGCGATCGCTGCGGTTCGGCGGTGCGTGTAACAACGGAAACAGCCTGAAATTCAGCGGCGGCGGCAAAACGATGTGGCATCGCCGTATCGCTGCCGCGCAGCGGCGAGCGATTATTTTGATCTGCCGAAAATCCGCCGCGTTGCAGCATGACACGAAGCCCCTCGTCCGATGAGCATACACCGCACACCCGACGGAAACAGGCCGAGTTTGCAAAAAATGCGGTGGTTTCCGGGTGAATACGTCAAAATCTGTCAAGCTGGGAAACATTTAACGCCTACGCGGGACCGCCTGCTTGCTCAGTTCCGTCGAGGCACACCGGAACACCTGATCCATCATGCGCGGCGTGAGCCTGCCGGTAAATGTGTTCTGCTGCGAGGGATGATATGAACAGAGCAGGAACGGCGCTCCGGGGAATCGATGCGTCGCGCCATGGGCGAACGCGGGCCGCGGTTTGGGAACCGACCAACCCATTTCCGGATAGATGCGCAGCGCTGCGTCGAACGCGATGCGTCCGAGCGCCACAATGCCCCGCAGATTCGGCATGGCTTGCACGGTCTGGATCAGCCACGGGAAGCAGCGTGCCATCTCACGCGGCGTCGGCTTGTTGCCCGGCGGGGCGCAGTGGGCGGCGGCGGTCATTGCGGCGTCGATCAGCTTCAGTCCGTCGTCGCGGCTTTCGGACGTCGGCTGATTGGCGAAACCCGTCGCGTGAAGGGCACGGTAGAGGAAGTCGCCCGAGCGATCGCCGGTGAACATGCGGCCGGTGCGATTGGCGCCGTGCGCCCCGGGCGCGAGTCCCAAGATCAGCAGTCGTGCCGCGGACGTGCCGAAATTGGGCACGGGCTTGCCCCAGTAATCCCAATCACGGTACGCCGCTCGCTTGGTCAGCGCGACAACTCGACAGTGTTTCAGAAGTCGCGGGCACTTCTGGCATGCGGCGATGTCCTGATTCAAATCGTCCCAGTGCGGCATGCGAATTGATCCGTGCGTTATCGGTTGTGCGATCGCCGTCATTCGCCGGACGGCCGTGGGGAGAACAGGTCAGCATCACTGAGCGAGACCTTCAATCGCGTCGCAGCGGTGCGCAGCTTCTTGAGCGCACGCTGCTCAATCTGGCGGGCACGTTCGGCACTGATACTCATCTCCTTGGCGATCTGCGCGAGTGTCTGCGGCTCGTGCCGCTGTTCAGGTCCACCCGCAAGCCCGAAGTGCCGCTGAATCACCGTCCGTTCGCGGTCGTCCAACTCGCCCAGAAGGCGCGCGAGCGTCTGGCCCACCGCTTCGGCGTGCTCGAGCGCAGCGACATCCGTGTTGACACCGGCCAGCCAGTTTTCGGTTGCCCGCGGCCCGCCCGGTTCCAGCGGCAATTTCCCGCGCTGCGAACCGGTGAATTTCGCCAAGTGCCGCATCAGCGACCACGTGAGATACGTCGAGAAGCGGTTGCCGCGCCCCGCATCGTAGGTCTCGATAGTTTCCAGCAGCACCACGTTTCCCTCGCTGATCAGGTCCGCCAGCGTGATCTGACGAGCGTGCGAAGCGGCCAGATGCTTGCGGGCCACCGAGATCACCAGCCCGATGTGGCAGCGCACAAGCGTCTGCTTCGCAGCGGCGGCGCGGCGGAGAAATGTCTCGACCTGATCGATCTGCCCGGATCGCGGCTGGTTGCGGTCCAGCGAATCACGCAGGATCGCCGCACGGAATTTCAGGTAGTTGTAACGCACGAACATCGCGAGTTCCGCCTGTGCGTCGAGCGGATGCTGATCGGCGGCGGGGTGCGACGGAGTCTCGGGCGTTTCGGCGTCGAGGATCACCTGCTCGGCGTCGGGCATCTCGAAGGTCGGGCTCACGATGTAACGGATCGTCAGGCTCCGCAGCGCCTCGGCACGCCGCTGATTGATCGCGCGGTAGATGGCGTCGCGTGTCCGGCCGAAGTGGCGCGCCATCTTCGACACCGCAACGCCGCGGTTATATGCGCGGTAAATGACACGATGCTGCCGCCCGGTCAGCGGCGGCCGATGATCGACGAAGATTGCCTGTTTCGGGTGGCGCTTGTCGTATTGCAGGAGCAGGAGGCGGATCGTCTCGACCGAGCGCCCGTATTTGCCGGCCATGAACTGCGCCACGCGGAACGGCGAGACGCGCACGCGCCCGGCGATGCGGCGGGCACGCTCCACGATCTGCCGCCGTGTCCGCAGATCGATGCGGCTGAACCGCGACGCCTGCTTGACCTTCGGCTGATGCGTCGTCAGGAATCGTTCGACGCTCTGCGGCATGAATGCGACACGCTTGCGGCCATCGCGCCAACGGAAACGTCGTGCAAAAAGCCCCTGATTTCGCCAGCGGCTGATCGTCTTGCTCGTCACGTTTAGCTGCTTGCAGAGAGTCGGCAGGTCGATCGGTTGCGGGTCGAGGTTCTCGGCGGGCTCATCGATCGAGCCGCTGACCTTCTCGACCATCTTCAGCAGGTCGTGCCGCAGCGCCGACCCGGTGAGCATCGCGGGCTCGATCGTGTCGGGACGGTAGAGCGTGATGCGGTAGACGACGTATTCCAGCGGATAATTGCGCTCCGGGTCGATCTCCCAGTAAAGCGACTCGGCCTGATCCATCTGGATGCGGCGACGGGCGGGCGGCGCAAAGGTGAATTGCCGTGTCAGGTCCTCCAGGGCTTGACTGAGGAAGGCCGGCATAGATCGTAAGTCCAGGTGCGCTTTCCGAGGAAGGAGCGGTAATCAGGCGAGTGCCGCGGGATGCGGGGTCGGTGTCGAAGCATCAGGTGTGTCGAGCAGGAGCGGTCGCAGGTGAGGGATGAGCTTCAGTTCGTAAGCGCGACGCCAGAAGAGCTGAATCGCCTCGAGCTCGGTCGGTCCGATGGTGTATTGCAGGATGTGGCCGAGGTAGTCACAGGCCAGGTCCGCCGGCCAGCCCGCTGCCTGCGCCCGCGATGCGACGATCTGATCGATGCGTTTGGCGTTCAACTCTCGCTGCCGCGCGAGCCGCCGGGGGACATCACCGAGGTCGGTCGTTTCGAGCGCGGTCCACACGGCGAAGACGAACGGCAGGCCGGTGATCTGTTTCCACGCCTCACCGAGGTCGAGCTGGTAGGGATAGTCGCGATCACTTGGGGCGGCGGTGACGACTTTATCACCGATGAGCAGCATGGCCTCGGGCGACCCCGCCGCGCCGCTCGTTGGGGGCGGCACGGTGGCGGGACGAATGCCAAGCAGGTCGTTGAGCACGATGCGGAGCAGGACGTTGGATGTGTGGCTGTCGCGGTCGACTTGAACGGTTTTGATATCGCCAAGTGGAATCCGGCTGTAGACGCGGACCGTGTGCGTCGGCCCGTTGCACCCGATGCCGCCGACGGGCACGACCTTCAGCGACGGCTCGGCGAGCTGAAAATCAATCACGGGACACAGGGCGATCTCGACGCGACGGGCCAGCAGGTCCGCCAGAAGTCCGCTGGGGACGTCGTATTGAATGTGCAGGTCCGCGGTGTCGTCGAGGCCCTCAATCAGCGGGCGTGCGTTCAGGAAGCTGACGCAGCCGATGGTGCGGCGGCTTGGTGGGCGAACATCGCTGATGGATTTTGAGACGCTGTCCATGGCCGTAATTGTACGTCCGGCCCAGCGGAAGTGGGGGAGGCGCGGGGCGGCAGTTGTCGCCGGGCGGCCGATCCCCGACAATCTGCCGCCATGCGGATCGAGCTTCACATCGCGCCGGGCAAGAAGATCGGCATCATCGACGTGGACGTCGCGCAACCGCCGCGCGTCGTGCGCCTCGGCAAGCCGGGCGGCGGCGAGGTCGAGCACTATCTCGAGTGGGAACGCGCCTTCGACGACGAGGGCCAGCTCCGTCACTGCCCGGCGTGCAACTGCCCGTCGCTCTTCCGCCGCAGCACGTTCCCGGCGCTGACCGGATTCATCATGGTGCTCGTGGTCGCGGTGGTGTGCCTGGCGCTTTACGGTGTGAATGATGCGCCGCTGCCCTGGGTCGGTGCGGCGCTGGGCGCGGTGATCGTCATCAACACGCTGATCACGATGCGGTCGAAAGAATATCTGGTGTGTTACCGGTGCCGAAGCCGTTTCAAGTGTGTCAAGATTTCGCGTGACTGGAAGGAGTGGGACGCCGCGACGGCGCAGCAGATCGCCGACGACATGGTTCCGCCGAAGGTGCAGTTGTGACGCCGCGCTATCCGCTGATTGTCTACGGCGCCGGAGGCCATGGCCTGATCGTCGCTGAAGCGGCAACGCTGGGCGGTTGGCAGATTGAAGGCTTCATTGACGATAAGTTGCCCGTCGGCGCCGCGGTGGGAAAATGGCGCGTCCTCGGCGATGTGAGCGTGTTGAATCTGCGGACCGGTTCGCAGCTGATTATCGCCATCGGCGACAACGGAGCGCGTGCCAAAGTGATTCAACGGCTTGATGCCTCCGATTGCGAATCACTGCAGGTGATCCTCCATCCCTCGGCGATCGTCAGCGCTTCGGCGGTGATCGGCCCGGGTGTCTTTATCGGTCCAGCCGCCGTCGTCAACGCCGAGGCAAACATCGATACAGGTGCGATCATCAACAGCGGGGCGGTGGTTGAGCATCACAATCGCATCGGTGCCTCCGCACACATCGGTCCCGGCGCGGTTCTCTGCGGCAATGTGACGGTTGGGGCACGGACGCTGATCGGCGCCGGAGCTGTGGTGATCCCCGGTATCACGATCGGCGAGGACGCGGTGATCGGGGCGGGCGCCGTGGTGATCCGTGACGTCGCGGCGAAAGCCAAGGTCTGTGGGAATCCGGCGCGGCCGATCTGATTGCAGATATCGATGTGATTCACTTCGCTGTCGGCCACGATTGGATTGAATCCGCTGTGGCGTCCATCAGCTTTTTCAAGTCATTGAGATCGGGAAGCGGATCGCCATTCCGAAGCGCGCGACCGTTGAAGATCACCGCGATGTCGATGCCATCACGCTGCTGCGCGAGCATCGCGGTAGTGCAGGGCAGGCTGCCGAACATCGCGTAGTTGCGATCATCGCCCTTGCGTCGCGGCTGGCCGTCGCACCAATACGCCGCGGAGAAGCGGAGCAGATCACCGGCCGTCGAGATCAGGCCGCCGTGCGAGTCCATGCGTTCCATGTGGAGGATGAATGGATCGGGCGGATAAGCGACTTCGTCAGCGGCGCGTTTCACCGGATCGGAGTGCGCGAGATCGATGCTCTTCGCGCCGCACGGGCCGGTGATGTCGTGTTTGATGTAATCGATGTACGACTTGCCGGTGACCTTCTCGACGACCCGGCCGAGCACGCAGTAGCCGAAGTTGGAATAAGCGTAATGCGTGCCGGGGTCGGTCTGCAGCGGCTCGCCCAACATATAACGGATGATCTCGTTCTGATCGGGGTCGTGATCGAGCTTGAGCGCGATGCGGATCCGCACGTCGGCGAACATCGGGTCGTAGGAATGTTCACGGTCCCAGCCGCCTTTGTGAGCGAGCAGATCGGCGATTGTGATTTTCGCCAGACGCGGGTCGGGCGTTTTGCCCTCGGGACCTTTGAGATCGAGGAGGTCGAATGCGGGCGTGGTCATCGCGAGTTTCTTCTCGGCGATGAGCTTGCGGATCGCGGCGGCAGTGAAGGGTTTGGCGACACTGGCGATGCGCATCGGCGTTTCGGGTTGCACCGGGCCGGTGGCGCTGGAGCCGTAGCCGTGTTCGAGAAGGATGCGGCCGTCGCGGCTGATCGCCAGGACGCCCGCCTGGAACTTGCGCTCGGTCATGAAGCGGATGATCGCGTCGTCGAATGCGGCGAGCTGCGGGACGGTTTTGCCGGTGATCGGAATGGTCGGGACAACATCGGCGGCGATGGCGGTTGAAGCCAGCACGAAAAAAACGGCGAGCAACAGCGAGCACGACGTGCGGCGTCGGTTCATGGTTTGGCTTGCGGCTTCTGCGGCGAAGCGGCCGGTGCGACGATCGGCTTGGCGTCGGGCTCGCCGGCGGCCGGTGTGGCAGCGGGCAACCCCAGCTCGCGATTTGTCAGCGCCCGGAGCTGCTTGGCGTGCTCGATCAGCACGGCGGAATTGGTCGGTGCAGTCGGCTCGAGCGTGAAATTCCACTTCAGGTCCACGCTGTGCTCGCCCGGCAGGGCCTCGGCGAAAATGTCCGGGCCCGGCGCTTCCCACCACGGGGCTTGGGCCTTCTGCAGCGTCGTGATGGATTGATAGCCTTCCTTCTCGATGCGGACGTCGTACTTGCCGTAGAACGTGAACGGCACGGTGACCGGCGTGCGGCCGATTTCCTGATCGTTCAGATAGACCAGCGCTCCGGGCGGAGTGGAATCGATGGAGATGGTGCGCTCGATGCAGCCGGCCAACGCCCCGGCGGCGAGGAGTGTGATTACGAGAGCAGCGAAAAATGCGGGGGTTCGCGTCATGGGAGGCATTGTACGATTGGCGTCGGTCAGCCGCTACGCCGTCGCGTGGCGTTACGCCGGCTCAGTCGAATTCGTCGCCGCGGAATGTGTGGCCGAGGTAGACCTTGCGGACCATCTCATCGTTGACCAGATCACGCGGCGAGCCCTCGGCGTAATTCTTGCCGTCGTTGACGATGTAGGCACGGTCGCAGATCTGCAGCGTCCTCTCGACGTTGTGGTCCGTCACGAGGATCGCGATGTTCTGCTCGTCACGCAGGCGGCGGATCTCGGCCTGGAGTTCCTCGACCGCCACCGGATCGACGCCGCTAAACGGCTCGTCGAGCAGGATCAGCGACGGCTCACACACCAGCGCCCGCGCGATCTCCAATTTCCGCCTCTCACCGCCGGAGAGCGTCCGGGCGTGTTGATTGCGGAGCTTGAGGAGGTCGAACTGGGCCATGAGCTTTTCGGCGTGGGCGCGGCGGTCGCTCTTGGACATCGGCCGGGTCTCGAGGATCGCCAGCAGATTCTGCTCGACGCTCAGCCGCTGAAAAACGCTCGGTTCCTGCGCGAGGTAACCCATGCCGAGCCGGGCGCGTTTGTACATAGGCAGCTTGCTGACATCGTGGCCCTCGAAGACGACCTGGCCGTCGTCGGGCGTGATCATGCCGATCGACATGCGGAAGCTGGTCGTCTTTCCGGCGCCGTTGCGACCCAGCAGCGCGACGATCTCGCCCTGGCGCACGTGGAACGATACGCCGTCAACGACCTTGCGCGAGCCGTAGCTCTTGACGAGATTCTGCACCTTCAAAATCACCATGGGCGGAGATCATACCAGAGGTGAAAGATCGAGGATCGGCAGCTGCTTCGTATCATTTGGGTTGCGTCTCGACATAGACATCGACGAGCTGGCCGGGGTAGATCGAAACGCCCTTGAGATCATCGACGCGGAAGACGACCTCGACGATGCGCGTGTCAACCAATTCCGTCGCGAGGCCGGTGAGCTGCGTCTTGGCCATGGCGAGCGGTTCGATGCGGAGCATCGTCAGAGGGAGGTTCACATCGACCGAGCCGCGCGGGCGGGCCACGCCGCGGGCGCCGGGGCGGACGAGCGGGGCGTCGGCCTCATCGATCTGGGCGCGGACGTGAAGCGTCGAGATGTCGCCGACGACCATCGGGGCTTCGGTGCGGTTGGCGCCGCCGCCCTGCGCGGAGTTGCCGCCGTTGCTCGACGAGTATTCGCCGGGATTGATGTTGCGTTTGATGACTGTGCCGTCGATCGGGCTGCGGACGGTCATGCGGTCGAGGCGGATGTTGATCGCCGCGATGTCGGCCTTGGCCATGTCAACTTTTGCCTGCGCGACGGCGATATCTTGCGCCCAGGCGCCGGCCTTGGTCCGTGCGAGATTCGCTTCGGCGACGGCGAGCTCCGCCGCGGCCGTTTCCATGGCGAATTTCTTGCGAGCCACTTCATAGGCATTGGCGCCGCCGCCCTTCTCTGCGGTGATCGCGCGGTCGTAATCGTCCGTGCGGTCCATGTGCCGTGATTTGGATTGCAGCACCGCGGCCTCAAGCGGCGGCAGATCCTCGGCACGCGGCTGCGCCTTGAGCCGCGACAATTCCGATTGCGAGGATTCCAGCACCGACTCGGCACGCACACGCTCGGCCTCAAGCGGCCGACGGTCCATCTGGAACAGCGGATTGCCATCGCTCACCTTGTCGCCGACCTGTTTGAGCACCTTGACGACGAGCCCCGGCTCCGGTGCCGCGACGCCGATGTTGCGCGTCGATGCTTCGACCAATCCCGTACCGGCGACGGCGTGCGCGAAGGGGTTGACCGACGGCGGCTCGGCCGGCGCGAGCGTCGGCAAATCCTGCCGCGCCGTCGCGACCGTGTAAATGCAGATCGCCAGCCCAATCACTGCGATAATGATCGTGATCCATTTTGCCATAGCTTGGGTCCATCCCCTCAGTGGTGCGGTTGCACAAGTGACGGATCGGCCTGCCACGGGGCCAGCGGTCCGATCAGCCGGCCGTCTTCCATCTGCTCGATCCGGTCGGCGAGGTGGAACAGGCGTGCATCGTGTGTCACGACGATCACGCAGCGCGCCGGAGCGCTCGGATCGGCGGGGCGTGTCGCTTGCTTGATGATTTCCATGATCTTTTGTCCGGTGTGGCCGTCGAGATTTGCGGTCGGCTCATCGCAGACCAGCAGCCGGGGATTGCCGACCAGCGCCCGCGCGATCGCGACACGCTGCTGCATGCCGCCGGAGAGATTCGCGGGCACTTCGCTGAGCCGATCGCCCAGGCCGACATTCGCCAGCGCCTCCCGTGCCCGCCGCAGAGCCTCGGGCATCGGCACGCCGCGGATCAGCAGCGGCACGGCGACGTTCTGGGAGGTTGTAAGCGTCGGGATTAGGTTGAACTGCTGGAACACGTAGCCGACCAGTTCGCCGCGCCGCGCGGTCTTTTGTGATTCGCTGAGATCGGACCATCGGACGCCGAAAAGGTCCACTTCGCCGCTATCGGCCTCGAGCACGCCGCAGATTACCGAAAGCAGCGTCGTCTTTCCGCAGCCGCTGGGGCCGACGAGCATGAGAACCTGATTGACGGAGATGTCGATGTCCACGCCGCGCAGCGCGCGGATCGAGGCACCGCCCACGCCGAAGTGTTTCGTCACGCCACGGACGCGCACCGCCACGTCGGCGCCGGGCGGAGTCTCTGCGGCTCCCTGCGGATGCGTGTCGCGCTTGATCATCGGAACACCATCCCCGGCTCGAGCCGAAGCACGCGTCGCAGGCTCAGGAGACTACCTGCCGACACGCAGATGAGCGTCGCCACGAAGGCGCCGATTAAGAGTTGCCACGGGAAGTATGCAGCGAGTTCCGCACCGGGCTTGCGGCCCAGCAGCGCGAAGGCCGCCGCCGCGCCGACGCCGATGCCGAAACCGATTACGCCCGCCCACGCCGCTTGGATCAGGATCATGCCGATCAGCGTCCACGAACTGGCGCCCATCGCTTTGAGTGTTGCGTAGTGCCGCAGGTTGTCGAGTGTGAACTGGTAGAGCGTCGCGGCGGAGACGATGAGGCCGACGACGAATCCGAGCGCGACGGTGATGCCGAAGTTGATGCCGATGCCCGTCTCTTTGAGGATGAACATGATGGTGCGCCATCGCAGTTCATCGCGTGTGAACGCTCCGAGGTGCGGGTACATCCGGCTGATTTCGGCGGAAACCTGATGCACGTCGTAACCGGGCTTCACGCCTGCGAGCACGAAACCGAGCCGCTGCCGGCCCACGGGCACGAATGTCAGCGCGTTCTCATACGTTGTGTAGAGCGATGCGTTGGACTCGAAGCCGAGCTTCGCGCGGAAGTAGCCGACGACGACGGCGCGTCGGTCGTTGAGTTTCAGCGTGTCGCCGATCTTCACATTGTTGAGCTTGGAGCGGCTGGTTTCCTCGACAAGGACCGCGTCGGGCCGGCGCAGGTCTTCGAGATTTCCGGCGGTGATTTCCGGGGGCCGGCCGATCAGCGTGGAGCGGTCGATGCCGATGAGCTCGACGCTCTTGAATTTGCCGTTGCCCATCTCCGCCTTCGCGCGGGTGGCGAAGAAGGGCGAGGCCCACGCGATGCCCGGCACGGATCGGACGCGGAAGAGGTCCTGATCGTTGAGATTGCGGACCTCGAGGATGTAGCGCGTGTTGGGGTCGCCGATCCAGAGGTCGGGCTGGCCGATGTTCTGAAGGAATCCGGTGGCGCGGAGCATGAGGCCGAAAAAGATGGAGGCCTGCTGCGTGATAAGTAGCACGGAGAAAGCGAGACCGCAGACAAGTGCGGTGTATTTGGCGCGGTCGCCGAGAAGCATTTGCAGGCCGATGCGGAGCATGGACAGATTGTAGCTGTTATCACGACTTTGTTGCGGCACGGGCGGCGTCGGCGAGACGCTGGTGGGCGAATTCGTGATCGCCGACGTGGTCGAGCACGGCGGCGAGGGCATCGACAAGTTGAACGGGGGTCAGCCCCTTGGGCACGGAAGCCAGCGCGTTGTCGCCCTCGCGTTCGAGTTGCTGTTCAACGGCCTGGCGCAAGGCCGGTTGATCCATGATGAGCGGCTCGACATAGGCGCCGGCTTTGAACGCCGCGTCACGCACGGCTTTCACATCATCACGAGTGTACGGCGGGCTGAGTAATACGACGCAGCCGCGCGGATGAAGTTCAAGAATCTCGCTGGGTGAGAGTCGGGGCCGACCGGCGAGGACGAAGACGCCTGCATCGACAGCGGTCTGGCGGCGGAGCCTGCGGGATTCCTGCAGCGGGAGCAGGATGCGGGCGTAGCGCTCGAAATCCTCGGCGGCGCGCGCGAGACGAAGCGCATCCATGCACAGCTTCTCGCAGGTCGCGTAGTTCATCGCGACCAGCTCGTTGCTGGCCTGCTCCATGATCTGGTCGATGGTGGGGGACATCGCGGGGCGCCTTACTTGGCTTTGCGCTGGGCGATCTGGCGGCGGAGGTCGTCGAGCATCGCGGCCCACGTTTGCGCGGAGCTGTCGAGTTCGTGGCCGAGGCTGTCGGCGAGGCCGAGCCAGTCGCTGGCCATGAGCTGCGTGCGCACTTCGGTGAGCTGCGCGAGGAGCTGCTCGATGACCTGCGGGACGGTCTGCGTGCCGACGTTCATGCGGTCCAGGGGGATGTTGAGCAGTTGAACGGTCGTCTGCACGGCCTGCTGGGCCTGGCCCCAGACGGCGAGCGCGGCTTGGATGTGTTCCAACGCCTCGGGCGCGCGATCGGTGCGGAGCAGGCCGGCGGCGTCCTGCTGCGCGGTGCGCGCCGCGGCGAGTGATTCGCCGATTTCTTCGAGCGTCTGATCGGCGAGTTCCAGCGGGTCAGCGGTGATGAGCTGGACTTCCTCGGCTTCGAGGGGGAGTTCGGCGGTGTCGTCGAGTTCCTGGGGGCCGAGCGTCCGGCCGTCGATGCGCACCTCGACGACGAAGCGGCCCTCGGGCAGCACGAGATTCCGCGCAGCGGTCAGCAGGCCCGCGAGCGTGCGCTGGTCGGTGGGCATTTCGTTGTTGTCGAGAAATACATCCATGAGCGGTTTTTAGAGCTTGTAAAAGAACCGGGGATTTAACGCAGAGGTCGCCGAGGAGGGCGCAGAGGACGCGGTGAGATTCCTTTTGTTTTCCGATCCAAAACGATTCGTCTCTGCGTTCTCAGCAATCTCTGCGGTCTCTGCGTTGAGTTCTTTTCGGAGCTCTTATTTCAGTGCCGCGGCGCCGGAGACGATCTCGATGAGTTCCTTGGTGATCTGCGCCTGGCGGGCGCGGTTGAACTGGCGGCGGAGCGCCTTGACGATCTTGCCGGCGTTGTCGGTGGCGCTCTTCATGGCGACCATGCGTGAGATCTGCTCGCTGACGACGGCGTCGTTGAAGAACTGGAAGAGCTGGGTCTTGACGGTCAGCGGCAGGAGCTTGCCGAGGATCTCGGCGGGCTCGGGGCTGAATTCGTAGACGGCCTGGATGCCGACGGCGGCCTTGGCGACGGCGGTCTCGGCGGGCTTCTCGAGCGGCAGGAGCTGCGCGACGCGGGCCACCTGCTTGGAGTTCGAGATGAATTGCATGTAGATGACGCGGACGGCATCGAACTCGCCGGCGGTGAAGCGCGTGATCAGCTCGTCGGCGATCTGCTCGATGTCGGCGTAGCGGAGCTTGTCGGTGAACTGGATGTAGGTCTTGGAGACGGGCAGGGCGGCGAAGCGGAAGAAGGCGACGCCCTTGCGGCCGACGACCTGCAGCTCGGGAGCGGCGGGGAGCGTGCGGAGGTGCGCGGTGGCGGTGCGGAGGACGGAGGAGTTGTACGCGCCGCACAGGCCGCGGTTGGAGGTCAGGACGAGGACCAGCTCGCGCTTGGGCGAATGGGCGGGGGGATGGAGCAGTGGGTGGTCCATCTCGTCGCCGCCGGCGGCGCTGGCGAGTTCGTTGGCGATCTCGCCGATCTTGGCGGTGAACGGCTTGGTGGCATTGGCGCGGCGGACGGCGCCCTGGAACTTCGAGGTGGCGATCATCTGCATCGTCTTGGTGATGCGCTGGATGTTGGCCACTGCCTTGATGCGTTTTCGGATCTCGCGTAGCCGTGCCATTGTCGCAATCCTTGCGGGAGGAACCGGGCGGAAATTGGGTCTGTGATGATAGTCAAAAGGGGGGAGGCGTGCCAGCGACGCGAATGTTTGGCGGTGGCGAGCGGCGGGGGCTCAGGGCTGAAGGTTGGCCTTTTGCGGGGCGAGCTTCATCAGGGTGGGCAGCAGGTAATTGGAATTGCGGTAGACGTAGACCTGGCCGGAGAGGATGAAGACCATCGATTCGCCGTGCTGCTGGATGACGGATTCCATGTCCTCGAGCATTTGGCAGGGCATGAGATACATCGGCGGGTCGGCGAGATTGCTGCTGTCGGCTTCGAGGACGACCATCCAGGGCGTGGTGGTGCCGGGGGCGCCGGCGGCGCGGACCATGCGGCCGCGGCGGCTGACGATGAACTGGCCCTCGCGGCGGAGCTTGGTGCCAGCGGCGCCGGGGGCAACACCGACGGCGGGACCGGTGGCGCGCGTTGCGGGAGTCTTTGAGCCGCCGGCGGGGGTGGGATCAATGACCGGATTCTCGGCACGCTTCTTGAGGAGCTGATTGAGCACGTCCTCGGCGCTCTGCTGCTGATCGGCGGGCTTGGTCTCGGAGGCTTTGCCGGTGTCGGCGGGGGCTGGGGCGGCAGGCGCAGGCTGAGCGGGCTCGCCGGGTTTAGTCTCGGCGAGCACGAGCGCGGCGCTGGCGGTGATGAGCAGGGCGATGGCGGCGAGTCGGAGTGAGCGGTTCATCCGTGAGGCTCCGGGGGATTTATTTCAAGGTAGAGAGCGGGGGGAGCGGGTGCAAGGTTTGAGCCCTGAGATTTGTTTGCCCGCGAAGCCGCAAGCAGCGGATCAGGCGCGCGAGGTTGGGCGGGGACGCTGCGGCGGCGGACTCGAAGGCGGCTCCGTGGTGCCATCGGCTCCGGCGAGGCGACCGAAGATCATGCGCCCGGCAGAGGTCTGCAGAGCGCTGGTGACGGTGAGCGAGACATCCTGCCCCACGCGTTCGCGGCCGTGTTCGACGACGACCATTGTGCCATCCTCGAGATAGCCGACGCCCTGGCCTGGTGATTCGCCGGGCTTGACGATGCGGATCGTCATCAGTTCGCCGGGGAGTACGACCGGCCGCAGCGCTCCGGCGAGCGAATTGAGGTTGACGACGGCGGTGCCGCGCAGCTCGGCGACTTTGGTGAGGTTGAAATCGGTGGTGATGATGCGTGCGTGAAGCTCCTCGGCGAGGTTGATGAGCTTTTGGTCCACACCCGTGCCCTCGGTATCGGTGTCTTCGATGCTGACGTCGAGGTGCGGGTTAGCCTGCAGCTTGGCGACGATGTCCAGGCCTCGCCGACCGCGGGCGCGTTTGAGCTTGTCGGCGGAGTCGGCGACGGTCTGCAGCTCGTTGAGCACGAATCGCGGCACGATGATCAGGCCCTGCAGGATCTGCGTGGCGGCGACGTCGAGGATGCGGCCGTCGATGATCGCGGAGGTGTCGAGCAGCATCGGGCGGTGGCCGCGGATCTGCTTGGTGAACTCGACGTAGGGGAGCACGAAACGGAAGTCGTCCTTGGTCTGCATGACCAGCGAGATGGAGACGAAAACGCAGAGAACACCCAGGAAGACCTCGATGCCCTGCTTGAGTTCGCTGGTGATGGCGGGCTCGAAAACGAGCGCGACGTACTCAACGATGAAGCTGAGAGCGAACGCGGCAAACAGCCCGACGACCATGCCGAGAAACACGCCGGAGATGGCGGAGAGTTTTTTGCGTGGCGTGAAGACGTCGGCGAGGACGACGGACCCGCTGATGGCCATGGCGGTGGCGATGGAGCCGAGCAGGCCGGCGCGGGAATTATCGAAGGCGATCCTGGCGTAGAGCGCGGCGACGAGCGTGCTCATCAGGATGAATAAGCCACGCATGAGAAAGAGAATCATGGGCGCACCTCGGGCTGCTGGGGATGATGGTCGATCGCGGGATGATGGATGCGGCCGCTGATAAATACGGCCGATCGGACGGGGCGGTGCGGGATGTTGCGGAAACTTCGTGGCTCATGAAATGCAGCTTTGCCAAGTTGGATGTAGGGAACGCCGTTTCACGGGCCACTGAGCGACGTCGCGGCTCATCGGCTTGCCTGAACTGTGCAGCATGGTACACTTACCAATCTGCGAAAACCAGCCCAATGCGGGCGTCAACTGCTTCCCGCCGCCGGTCTTAACTGCCGCTGCGGGGTCTATCGGAGCCTTCGAACATGTCTCAGAACACCGACGAATCCACCGCCACCCTGTCCGAGCCGACCGTCACCGTTGAGGACGCCGGTCCGGCCCGCAAGGTGCTGCGCATCGAGGTCCCGGCCGAGAATATCGCCGCCAAGCTCGAGGAAAACTTCAAGAGCCTGCAGCACGAGGCGGCCATCCCCGGCTTCCGCCGCGGCCACGCCCCCAAGAAGCTGCTCGAACGCCGCTTCGGCAACGACATCCGCAAGGAAGTCTGCAACCAGCTCGTCGGCGAGAGCTACACCGCGGCCGTCGAAAAGCACGAGCTCCGCGTGCTCGGTGAGCCCGACATCAAGGATGCCGAGAACGTCAAGCTGCCCGAGAGCGGCCCGCTGCACGTCGAGATCGAGGTCGAGGTTGTGCCCGAGGTGAAGCTGCCGGAGCTCAAGGGCATCGAGGTCAAGAAGCCCGTGCTCGAAGTGAGCGACGCGGAAGTGACCGCCGAGATCGCGCGTCTCGGCGAGATGTACGGTCAGCCCAAGCCCGCCGACCGCACCGCGGGCGGCGACGCGATCACCGCCGACCTTTCGATCAAGGGCGCCGATGGCGAGGTCCTTGAGACGCAGAGCGCCGTGCAGATGCTCGTGCCCGGCGAGAGCCGCAAGTACAAGGGCGTCGTGGCCGGCATCCTGGTCGATGATCTGGGCAAGCACTTGGAAAACAAGAAGCCCGGCGACACGGTGACCATCACGGCCACCGCTCCGGAGCGTCACGAGAGCGAGAAACTGCGTGAGAAGAAGCTGACGATCGACGTGACGATCAGCAGCATCGAGCGCATGCAGCCGATGAGCACCGAGCAGCTGGTCGAGGCGATGGGCCTCGAGAACGAGGCGGCTCTCAAGGGCCGCATCAAGGAGCGCTTGGATCAGCAGGCCGAAGGCAAGCAGCGCGGCGCGATGGCGCAACAGGTTGTCGAATTCCTGCTGACGAGCGTCGAACTCGCGCTTCCCGAGAAGCTGAGCAACCGTCAGGCGGACGGCATTCTCCGCCGCCGCGCGATGGAGATGATGTACCAGGGCGCCAAGCCCGAGGATATCGAGCAGCAGCTGGCCGAGCTCCGTGCGACATCGCAGGAGACGGCGGCCCGCGAGCTCAAGGCCCTGTTCGTCCTCGACGAAGTGGCCCGCAAGCTCGAGATCGAGGTGTCCGAGGCGGAAGTGAACGGCCGCATCGTCGAGATGGCTTCGTACCGCGGTCAGCGTCCGGAGCGTGTGCGTGAAGAGATGGCCAAGAGCGGTCAGCTCGAGCAGCTCTTCGTGCAGATCCGCGAGGAGAAGGCGGTCGCCAAGGTGCTCAAGGACGCGAAGGTCACCGAGATCAGCGCCGAGGAATGGCGCAAGCTGCAGGGCGAAGATGAGGCCGACGCCGAAGGCAAGCCCAAGAAGAAGGCTTCGGGCGGCAAGAAGAAGTCGGCCAAGAAGGCCGACGCGTCCGAGGAATAAGATTGCCACGCGATTAATGCGGCGGCTACGCGCCGCCGCAGGCGAGAGCCTCATCCATGGAACTGCCCACCGCGATAGTCTTGGCCGAGAAGCCATTTGACTACGCCGGGCTCACGCGCTGGACTCTCGTGCTGGTGGCCGTGTGTTTCGTCGCGTTCATCGTGGTTAGCATTGTGCGGCGTCGCTCGGAGGAGTACCGCAAATCGCAGGTGCCGCCACCGTTCACGCTCAGCGACCTTCGCGAGATGCACGCCAGTGGCCAACTCTCCGACGAAGAATTCGATCGCGCCAAAGAGAAGATGCTCAACCGAGCCCGCCACTCCGTCGGGGTGCCGCCCGAGGTTGCGCCTCCGCCGACGTCCGTTAACCCCGAAGCGCCAAAACCTCCCGATACCCCGATAAATCCCGATTCCTCAAGCCCCGATGCGAGTCCTGACCGATAGATTGGTGCCCGGGAATCGAGAATCAGATACAATACACGTCAAGGTCGGTCCCCTTGCGGTCGATCTAAGTCGTAATCAGCCCTCGGTTGTGCAAGCCACGCCGAGGCAGCAGCGTCAGACGCCCCAAAGTCCGAACTAGAGACTGAGACGGATATGTCCAACCAATCGCGCGGCGGTGGAAACAAGAGTGGCGGTCCCGGCGGCTTGCCCCCCGGTGGCGGTGGCCCCGGAGGCACGGGCGGTCCCGGCGACGGCACCGGCTTCAAGGGACGCAAGGTCACGACCTGCTCCTTCTGCGGCAAGTCCAGCCGCGAAGTCGGCCCCATGGTCGAAGGACCCAATGATGTCTACATCTGCGCCAACTGCACCGACCTTTGCCAGAACATCTTCAAGCAGGAGAAGCGCCGCGTCACCACGGCCCGGCCTCTCTTCTCGACGATCCCGACCCCGCGCCAGATCAAGCAGTTCCTCGACCAGTATGTGATCGGTCAGGACCCGGCCAAGAAGGCGCTTTCCGTCGCCGTGCACAATCACTACAAGCGGCTCACCCACGAGGACGACGCCGAATCACGCGACGTCGAGCTCGAAAAGTCCAACGTCCTGCTCATCGGCCCCACCGGCTCGGGCAAGACGCTGCTGGCCCGCACTCTCGCACGCATGCTCAACGTCCCCTTCGCCATCGGCGATGCGACCACGCTCACCGAAGCCGGCTACGTCGGCGAGGACGTCGAGAACCTCCTGCTCAAGCTCCTGCAGGCCGCCGATTACGACCTCGATTCCGCGCAGCGCGGCATCATCTTCATCGACGAGATCGACAAGATCGGCAAGACGTCCAACAACGTCTCGATCACCCGCGACGTCAGCGGTGAGGGCGTGCAGCAGGCCCTGCTCAAGATGCTCGAAGGCACCGTCGCCAACGTCCCGCCCCAGGGCGGCCGAAAGCACCCCGAGCAGCAGTACATCCAGATGGACACGAGCAACATCCTGTTCATCTGCGGCGGCGCGTTTGTCGGCCTCGAAGACATCGTCAAACGCCGCCTCGGCGCCCGGCAGATCGGCTTCGCCGGCGAGTCCAACACGATCAACGAATCGCCCAAGGAAAAGGGCGTCGCGCTCCAGCAGGTCCAGCCCGATGACCTGCTTGAGTTCGGCATGATCCCCGAGTTCGTCGGCCGCCTCCCGGTCGTCGTCCCGCTGATGCCGCTGAGCACCGCCGATCTCGTCCGCATCCTCAACGAGCCCAAGAACGCGATCACCAAGCAGTACAAGCACTTCTTCGGCCTCGAAGGAGCCGAACTGCAGTTCACCGACGATGCGCTGCAGGCGGTCGCCGAGAAGGCGATGGCCCGCGACACCGGCGCCCGCGCCCTCCGCAGCATCCTCGAAGATGTGATGATGGAACTCATGTTCGAGCTGCCCGAGATGAAGGCCCGCGGCACACGGTTCATCATCGACGCCGATGTGATCAACAAACGCAAGCAACTCCACGAAGTCGAGCAGATCAAGATCAAGGAATCTGCGTAAGCGAGTTGAAGCAACTCAAGCGAATAAAAGAAGCCCGTGGACCGATGTCCACGGACTTCTTTCTTTGATGCGATTTTCGGGCGCCGCCCTCGGGGTGCCACTGGTCGGCGGTTCCTCCGCAGACCAGTGCTCTTCAACGCCTGAGCAGGCAAGTCACACTGGTCTGCCGAGGACGGCCGACCAGTGGCACCCATTTGGGGGACATCATTATTTCAGCGAGTTGAGGTACGCCAGCAGCGAGGCGAGTTGCTGCGGTGTCAGTGCAGCGGCGAGACCCTCGGGCATGATGGACTGGGGCATCGCCGTGCGTGAGGCGATCTTGTCGGTCATCACCTCGGTACTCTTGCCGGTGATGTCGCGGACCTCGATCGATTCGGCTCCCTCACGGACAACGAACCCGATGACCGCGGAACCGTCCTTGAGTTTGACGGTGACGGTGTCGAAACCCTGTGCAATTCGGGCGCTGGGCTTGAGGATGGATTCGAGCAGTTCGGCGGGCTTGTAGCGGCTGCCGATGTTCGCCAGATGCGGGCCCTTGGGCTGCTGACCGTCGACGGTCGTGTGGCAGACGACGCAGCCCTGTGAGGTGAAAAGCTGCCCGCCGACCTTCGGATCACCCGTGAGTTTGAGAGTCTCGGCGACGGCGCTTTCGTACTTCATCTTGCCGATCGTGCCCTCGCCGACGGCGGCGCCGGTGACTTTGGCCAGATCAACCTTGGGAGTTTCATCGACCGCCTTGGCTGCATCAGCGACCTTGATGCCCGGGATCGCCGCGTGGACGAGTGCGATCTGCGACTGGATCACCAAGCCAAGTTCTCTGTCGGACTCCGCGGCGTCCTTCAGCGCCTTGCCGATGCGCTCGCTCTCGGCCCACGTGACGCGCTTGAAGTAGGGGCCGGTCGTGTCGGGCCGCGTGCCCCACCAGGAGCCATCGGTGTAGTCGGCTTCGCGGTTGTAGAGGCGGACGAGCGCCGCAGCCACGCCGCGCTTCAGATCGGTGTCAGCCGATTTGTCGTTGAGCTTCGCGATGAGCCCGGAAACGACGGCCGGCTCGTGCATCTTCTTGAGAGCCCAAAGCGCGCCGTCGCGGTTCGGGCCGCTGAGTGCTGCGAGACACGCGTCCCCGCCGTGGATCGTGACGAGCGTCTGCACGGCGACGTGCGGGATCACATGATCGATGCCTGGCCACTTGGGCGTCGGAGCGGTGTCAGCGGAGTCGGGCGGCTCGGTGGTGAATACCTGGAACTTCACGCTGCCGCCCTTGGAGCCGTCATCGAGCGTGCCAAACGCCTCGAAGCGTGTGATGTCCTTCGGGAGGTCGTAGACAATCACGCTGCGGGCATGAGTTCCGATACCCTTGACGATCTTGCCCTGGACCTTCATGGGCTGGTCCTGACAATCCTTGTCGATGTGGACGCCGCCCCAGCCGCAGGTCGCGGATTTCCACTTGAGCGTGGTCAGCGCGACCGGCTTCTCATTGCTGATGAGTCGAGGCTCGATCCAGGCGGCGTGGTCATTGCCCGTGCCGTCGCCGCCGTCGTCAACGACAAGGTAGAGCTTGGTCGCGCCGGCAATATTGGCGGAGATATACACGGGCACGTGATCGCGGATCACGCCGGTCTCGCTCACGGGTTTGATCAACGGTGTGGCGACGGCGGGGCGACCGCCTTCGACACGTGTCAGGGGCACGATCTGCGACGCGGCGGATGTATCACCCAATCGCGCGATGCCGACGAGTGCCGCCATGCGGACGCGCGGGTTGTCCTCGCTGAGGGAGAGCTTGAACAGATTGCTCGGTACGCCGTTGAGTTGCGTCAATCGATCGGTCAAGGCGCGCAGGATCCATTCGCGAACGGGCTTCTGTGAATAGAGTTTGACGAGGCCGGGGTTGGCCGCTTCGCCCAGCAGCTGCTTGTAGGTATAGATCGCGGCGACGCGGCCGTAGAGCGGGGCCTGTGCATCGGCGATGAGACGCTCAATATCCTGCCGCATCTGATCGGTGGGCTTGCGTCGCAGGATCTCTCGCTGCGAGGCGAGCCGACGCACCGCGGATGGCGAGGCGAGATAGCCGACGAGCTGCGAATCACCGGATCTTGCGAGGTCGGGGAATGGCTCGGGCTTATAGTCGGTAGGCGTCAGCTGCACGACGTAACCCACATTCGGGCCACTCCACGAGAAGCCGCCGCCATGCCAACTCGAGACATAAAGATGCGATTGCCCATCCACATCGATGTCGGTGGGGGACGCGATCGACAGGAATGCCTTCTGATCGGCGATGAATGTCGCGCCGGCGGGCTTGAGCGCGTTGTGATACACGATGCTGCGGCCCCAGTCGCAGGTGAGCAGCGCATCGTTGTAGGGGATCGGGAATCCAGGTTCGTGGAGATACATCGAACCGGTGCCCGACCCGCCGCCGTAGTCGGCCAGCGGCGGCATGATCTCGTCGCCGAAGTTCACGAACAGCGAGGGGTAGCCGTAGTTGGCGGTCTGGATATTGTGCGCGAGGCGCGAATTCCACCCACCGCCGTCGTTGGTGTTGTCACGTGTAAAACAGTTCATGTACGGGTCGATCGCGACGTCGTACATGTTGCGGTTGCCGCTCTCGTAGAGCTCCAGCTCGGTGCCATCGGGGCGCACGCGGACGATGCCGCCGGCGTGCAGCGTCAGCTTCTTTCCATCGGTGCCGGTCGCGTCGACCATGCCGAAGTCGCCGACGGCGATGTAGATCCAGCCGTCGATTCCCATGCGGATGCCGTTGGTGGTGTGGTCGGCTCCGCGCTGTTCGTTGAGCTTGGTCGAGATGTTGGTCACTAAATCCTTCGAGCGATCGGAGACGCCGTCGCCGTTGTCATCGAAGTAGACGGTGAGCGTGGGCGGATGGAGGACCCAGAGCGTGTTGTGGTCGTAGATCAGGCCTCGCGGATGATCCATCACGGCGAAGGTGGTGAACTTGTCGGCCCGCCCCTCGCCCTTCGTGTCGATGCATCGCACGACCTTGCCCTTGCCGGGGGCCTTGCCGAGCGAGCCTTCGGTATCGACGGCGACGAAAAGCTCGCCGGTTGGCGCAGCTGCAATGGCGGTGGGGTAGCTGACGTCGGGAGGCTGCGCGAAAATCGTCGCCTTCATACCCTCGGGCGCCTTGGGAAGCGGGGAGTCGGCCAGCGCAGCAGAACAAACGAAGCCAAAAACCAGGATCGGTGCGATTCGCAGAACCATGCTCGATCTCTCCGGAGGCGTTTCTGGTGGGATGATAGTGTCGGCGAAATCCGGCTTCTCTGCCATGCTCACCGAACGCTTGGACACACGGCGGCCTTGGTACAATCGTTGTGTCACCATCTACCAAAGGGGTCACCGGATGCGGCGTCCATTCATTCATCACCTGCTCGTCACTCTGTTCTTCGTCCCCGTGCTTTTCGTCGCCGCCTGCGATTCGACGTGCAGCAAGCCCAAGGCATCGGTCGTCGCTCCCGGGTCTGCTGCACCGGGTAAATCCGCCGATGGTTGGATCTCGCTCTTCGACGGCAAAACGCTGGGCCAATGGAAGTCCACCCAGTTTGGCGGCGAAGGGGAAGTGGCGCTCGATGGCGGCGCGATCAATCTCGCCATGGGCGCCGCGATGACCGGCGTCACATGGCAGGGCGAGCCCCCGGCGAAAATGAATTACGAAATCGAGCTCATGGCCAAACGCACCGAGGGCCACGATTTCTTCTGCGGCCTGACATTTCCGTACGGCGACTCGCCCTGCACGCTGGTCGTCGGCGGATGGGGCGGCACGCTCGTGGGCCTCTCAAGCCTCGACAACGAGGATGCGTCCAACAACGAGACGAGCACGATGGTCAGCTTCGAGAACGATCACTGGTACAAGATCCGCGTGCGTGTAACGAAAGAGAAAATTCAGGCGTTTATTGACGACAAGCTGACGGTCGATGGCGAGATCCGCGGACGCAAGGTCTCGGTCCGGCCGGAAGTGGAACTCTCCAAGCCGCTGGGAATCGCGACCTGGAACACGGCGGCGGCGATCAAGGACATCAAGGTGCGGAAATTTTAAATTTCGAGATGCCGGCGAACTTCAACTGATTTACAGCCCGACGATGCGCGCCTTGCCGGCCTGCTTGGCGGCATAGAGATTCGCGTCGGCCTTCTCGACGAGCGCCTGCGGACTGAGCGGTTGATCGCGGATCAGTGTCGCAGCGCCGCAGGACAGCGAGGCCTTGATCTCACGCGGCAGGACGGTGTGCGTGTGCTGACGGAACAGTGTCATCAGGCGGAGTAGGATCGTCTGCGCCCGCTCGATGGGACAGGCGGGCATGAGCAGCAGGAACTCGTCGCCGCCCAGGCGGATCGCCAGGTCTTCACGTCGCACGCTCGCGCTGATCAGGTTGCCCAGGAACACGAGCAGCCGGTCGCCGGCGGCGTGGCCGAGCGTGTCGTTGACGCCCTTGAAACCGTCGAGATCGATCGCGACGCAGATCAGTTCGGTGTGCGACTTCTTGCACGATTCGAAGAGCGGCGTGTACTGCTCATCAAAGAATCGGCGGTTGCCCAGGTCCGTCAGTGCATCGCGGTTGGCCAGCTGCTGGAGCTGCTGCGTGGCGCGGCGGGTTGATTCGGCGACGCGGGTGTCGATCGTGCGGCGAAGGTGCTTGGCGTAGGCGGAATTGCGGTAGGCATCGGTGGACAGATCGTGGAGCAGGCGGGCGATGTGACCGATCTCGTCGCCGCGCTGCGTGGGCAAATCAGCGCGGCGAAGCGGGCGGCGCGAACGGCAGCTGCTTTCGAGCTGCTCGGCGAGTTCCTCGAGCGGGCAACAGATGCTTCGGCGTGTGAAGTGGACGAGCGCGGCGGTCGCTCCAACCAGACAAATCAGCAGCGGCCAGATGCGGTTGCCGAGCATCGTCTCGATCGTCGCAGCGGTGAGCCCGGCGCACACGGCGAGCAAGATCACCAGCAGCAGCTTGGTGCGCAGCGGCGACTGACTCCAGCCACTGGCGTGCGGCTCGGTCACCTCGGCGACCGCCTGGCTCTCAGGCATCTCGTCGGGCGCTGCTTCGGTTTCGCTCACGGTGTGGTCCACGGTCTGTACTATCGGACGGATCGGACGCCGAGTTTGGTCCCCGGCCCGGCTCTGCTCTACAATAGCCCTACAGCCGTTCAACCCATCACAGCGGAGCGACATCATGCGGATTATCGGGGCAATGCTCGCGTCGGCACTCGGCGGATGTCTCACCATCAGCGCAGCCCTCGCCGGCGACTGGCCCGGGTTCCTCGGCCCGCAGCGCGACGCGGTGTCCACCGAGACCGGCCTGCTCGACAAGTGGCCCGATGCCGGTCCGCCCGTCCTCTGGAAGCTCGACGTCGGCCGCGGCTTCGGCGGCGCAGCCGTCCACGGCACCGAAGTCTTCATTCTCGACCGCAAGGAGGAAGCCGCCGACGTCCTCCGCGTCTTCGACCTGATGAAGGGCACCGAACTCTGGAGCTTCGAATACTCCGCCCCCGGTCGCAGCGACCACGCCGGCTCGCGCTCCACGCCCACCGTCGATTCCGAGCACGTCTACACCTGCGGTGGCTTCGGCAACGTCTACTGCATCGACCGCGGCTCGCACAAGCCGATCTGGTCCCTCAACCTCCAGGAGAAGTACAAGTCCGGCAAGCTCGGCTGGGGCTTCGCACAATCCCCGCTGCTCGTCGGCGATCACGTCATCGTCTCCCCCGTCGAGCCCACCACGCCCGGCCTCATCGCGCTCGACAAGAACACCGGCAAGGTCGTCTGGGAATCCGAAAACTTCGGCGGCGATTTCTACACATCGCCGACGCTGCGCACCGTCGCCGGCGTCACCGGTATCTTCCAGGTCACCAACGACCAGGTCTCCTTCGTCGATCCCGCCACCGGCAAGATGCTCTGGAAATTCAACGGCTGGAAATGCAAGTGGCCGATCCCCGCGCCCGTCGTCATGCCCGACGGCAACCATGCCTTCATCACCGGCGGCTACGGCGCCGGCTCCGTCATGCTCGAAGTCACCAAGGCCGGCGCGAAGTTCGACGTGAAGCCCACCTTCAAGCTCCCCGAGGGCTGCCAGATCCACGTCCCCGTCCTCGTCGATGGCCACCTCTACGGCAACTTCAACACGAATGAAACGCTCAAGGGCCCGACCAACATGGTCAACGGCGGGCTCATGTGCATCGACCCCGCCGCCGGCAAGGTCGCCTGGCGCACCGGAGCCAAGCCCAACTTCGACCGCGGAGCCGTGATGCTCGCCGAGGGCCGCCTTCTCGCGATGGATGGCAAGGAAGGCGTCCTCTACCTCATCAAGCCCGACCCCGCCGGCTACAAGGAACTCGCCCACGCCAAAATCTTCGACCGCGGCGCCGGCAACGAGATCTGGGCCCCGATGGCCCTCTCGAGCGGCCTGCTCATCATCCGCGACCAGACCCACATGAAATGTCTCGACCTCCGTGGCGAACGCCGCGCCGATGCCCGGTGAATCGCCATAAGTGTGATTCAGTTCAAGATGCGCAATGCGCATCTTGAAAAACAGCCGAAATACGCGGCAATTCAAGGCAAATCCGACAAGATGCCAAGGTGCGCAAGCCGGGAGCGGCGCGCACAGACGCGGCCGCGCATCTTGCTGAACCCAAATAATCGACGTCAATCTGTTCCTCCCTTTCACGCAGTACTTACAACGGCGTCGCCCGCCGAAACGACGGTCCGGTGCGCACCGGCGCGGCTCATCGCCCAGAAGCCAAAACGACGCTGTTGTGCGCTCCGCCACCCTCCATTGAACATCACTTACAAGCGTTCGCCGCCGTTCCTCCGTTTCTCAGTTGTTACAAACTTGTGATTGAACAGTCTGCCCCGGGCGTCGTCTAATGACACAGAGACGGTCCCTCAACCAGGAGTTTTGCCATGTCCATCACGCGCACCCTCGCCGCGGTCATGCTCGTCCTTTTCGGCGCGAATCTCGCCTTCGGCCAGGGCATTATCATCGATCGCCGACCCGACATGCCCGTCCGCGGCTCCTACGATGTCCGCAAAATCTCCGTCGATGCGACCATTCGCGATCAGGTCGCCGAGGTGCAGGTCAGCCAAACCTTCCACAACCCCGGCTCGGGCCTGCTCGAAGCCGAGTACCTCTTCCCGCTGCCCGATGACGGAGCCGTGCAGAGCTTCACGCTCATGGTCGATGGCAAGGAACTCGGCGGCAAGCTCCTGCCGCGCGACGAGGCCCGCCGCATCTACGAAGCGATCGTCCGCACCAAGCGCGACCCGGCACTCCTCGAATACTCCGGCCTGGGCGTCCTCAAGACCAGCGTCTTCCCCATCCCCTCCGGCGCCGAGCGCACCGTCACGCTCCGCTACACCCAGCTCTGCCGCCGCGACCGCGAAGTGGTCGAGTTCGCCTACCCGCTGGCCACCTGCAAATTCTCCGGCAAGCCCGTCGAGAAAGTCACCGTCGATGTCCGCATCGCCTCCAGCGATCCGATCAAGAACGTCTACTGCCCCTCACACGACATCGCCGTCAATCGCTCCGGCGCCACGCAGGCCGATGCGCACCTCACGCAGCTGAGCGCCGCCGCCACCGCCGATTTCCGCCTGCTCTATTCGCTGGATAAAGCAGCCGTCGGCGCGACCGTCCTGAGCTGGCGTCCCAATGCCGGCGAAGACGGCTACTACCTCGTCCTCGCCAGCCCCGGGTTCACCGCGCCCGATCGAAAGCCCCAGCCCAAGACCGTCGTCCTCGTCCTCGACAAATCCGGCTCCATGGCCGGCAAAAAGATCGAACAGGCCCGCGAGGCCGCGAAGTTCGTCATCGCCAACCTCAACGACGGCGACCTCTTCAACATCATCGACTTCGACGACCGCGTCGATCCCTTCAAGCCCGAGCTCCAGCGTTACGGCAAGGAATCCGCCGCCGAGGCACGCTCCTTCATCGAGAACATCCGCGAAGGCGGATCGACCAACATCGACGGCGCACTCTCAACCGCCTTCAACATGCTCCGCGACGACGGCCGGCCCAATTACCTCCTTTTCATGACCGACGGCCTGCCCACCGCCGGCGACCAGAATGAGATGAGCATCGCCGCTCACGCCAAGAGCATGAACAAAGTGAATGTCCGCCTCATCGCCTTCGGCGTCGGCTACGACGTGAACGCCCGCCTCCTCGACCGCCTGAGCCACGGCAACGGCGGCGTCAGCGAGTACGTCAAGCCCGAGGAGAACATCGAGGCGACCGTCGCCCGGTTCTACGGCCGCATCACCGCGCCGGTCCTCTCGCACATCACCATGGAACTCGCCGACACGCGCATCAACCGCACGTATCCCAAGGACATGCCCGACCTGTTCGAGGGCGCACAGCTCGTCGCGGTGGGGCGGTACGCCACCTCCGGCAAGACCGAGCTCAAGATCAGCGGCAAGGTCGGTGACACGCTCTCGACATTCACATCACCGGTCGTGCTCGCCGCGCCCGGCGAAGGGGACCGTTACGCCTTCGTCGAAAAACTCTGGGCCGTGCGCCGCGTCGGCGACCTCATCGACCAGATCGACCTGCACGGCAGCAACTCCGAGCTCGTCGCCAAACTCGTGCAGCTCAGCAAGAAATACGGCATCCTCACGCCCTACACCTCCTTCCTCGCCGATGAAAATGTGAAACTCGGCGACGCCGCGGCAAACCATGCCCGCGTCACCGGCGAACTGAAACAGCTTGCGGAAGTCGATGGCAAGGCGGGCAGCGCGCAGCGCTCCTACAAGAACAGCCTGCAGTACGACCAGGCGCCCGCAGCGGCGACCCCCGCGCCGATGCGCATCAACGCCGCGGGCGACAAGTCCGCCGCGCTGACCGTCCGCAACATCGGCAACAAGACCTTCTACTGGAAAGACAACCGCTGGATCGACTCCGCCGTCACCGACAAGCAGGAACACGATGCCCCCGTGATCCACCAGTACAGCGACGAGTATTTCAAGATCGTCGAAAAACTCCCCGCCGCCCAGAACCAATACCTCGCCACGGACAAGGACATCACCGTCGAGATCGAAGGCAAGGTGTATCAGGTCAAACGTTGAAACGGATCGGGTGCCACATGGCGTGGCCGCGCAGGCCGCCATGTGAATGTGCGTGAGGCGGAGCGACTGCGCCCATGCGCGAGCTGTGCGTATTCACATGGCGATCATCAGCGGCCACGCTATGTGACACCCGGCCTGATTTCCATTTACGGATTATTGTCCTTGTCGGTATGGATCACGACGTACTGCTTGCGGAATTCAATGCCGGCGCCAGGCCATGTCTTGACGTAGGTGCGTAGTGCTTGCGCGCCGACTTCCCAATTCTCGCCATTGACTCGGCAATCCGCTTGAGGAACCTCATTCTCATCGCGCGCCGCAAATAGTCGCAGACAATAGGTGTCCTCGCCTTGGATGAGTTCCTTGAACACCTCTAACGATCGCGTTAATAGGCAACAGGGGCAGAAGGGATGTTCGTCCTGATCGGCATTTGCAATGGGTATCGGGGCTTGTTTCATATAGTGTGCAACAGGCCCAAGGATCGCGCGGCGGGTTCGCGCTGGCTTTCCGTCCTCCGCCGGAAATGACATCGATAGAACGGTGCATATCACGGGCTTGGGTTTCAGCGCGTCGAGCAAGGTCACGAAGTCTGTTTGTATCCATTGGTCGAGACCCTTGGAGATCGAATCTGCCGTGCTGCTGCCGTTGGAGTGCTGGAATTCAAAAATGCCTTGTGGGGCCAAAACTGAATGATTAACTTGAACGGTGGTAACTGTGCGGACACCGCCATTGTCCAGAGGCTGAAATTCGACAAGTAGCGGGAGTATTTTGAAACCGCTTTCGGGATGGTCGATCCATGTCTTGTTGTTTGATACCACGTGCTTGTACTTCTCAAACACCTCAGCAGCGAGGGCCACAACATCCACGTGTTCAGACCAAGTGCGCTGCCCGTTTGCAAACCCAATTGTTGCGGTGACTCCACGGCCCGGATTAGACCGACAGATTGGAGGCGAGGGCAGATGAACGGGCGCGGCAGGTGGCAACGGCTTTTTCTTGAAAAAACCAAACATACAAATTGCTCCTCAGGTGAGTACGCGTCGGTAAATACGCGGCGAAAACCAACATACCGTCTTTCATACAAGACGTCTGCGACCCCTCCGGGGTCGAGCGGGCGCGGCGCGTCGTGCCGGGGTGTCGCTTGTACTCAACCACCGGCTAATTGCTGCCATCCCTTCGGGATGAAAACGTTGCGAGACAAGGCGAAAGGCAGCCCTCACCCTGACCCTCTCCCGAGGGGAGAGGGGACCGGAAACGACGTTGCTCAAACGTCGGAAAGCATCAAACAAATCGCCGCATCACCGCCAAGTTTTCCACCGGGGATGCACCGTTTGCGATTTTCCCCCAATGCGAAAAATAGGCTTGATTCCCGTTGGCCGCGGGGTAAAACGGAGAGGTCGAGCAGCAGTGCTGCCCCGGTCGGCTCCGGCTGATTGGAGAAGATCTTTGACAAGTGACGCACATGTCGGAAGCAGCGGATCCCGCCGCCCGTCTTCAGCCCGCAAGGGTTGAGCCGAGGGCGGCGGTAGCCGCCGCGAGGGATCGCCGCGAGGTGGTCCGGAGCGGTATGGCGACGGTCTGCTGCGGCCTTGCCCCGTGGCGGCGACTTACAACCAGGAACGGGTCGCTGTGGCGGGGGGCTTGGGTGGAACGGAATCGATCGTGTGTGATGCGTTTGCAGCGGGCACTCTGCGCCCTCTACTGCAAGCGCATCGCTGCGGCGGTTGCGGAACGCCGTGATCGCTTGAAAACTTAGCGGGTCGCCGATCGCGAATCGGTGGCAGCGCGGGTGGGAGAGCCTTTGCGGATTCGGTCGCTCCATGAAGCGGCGGGAAATTGGAAGGGTCTTCGGATTCTTCAGGATGCCCGCGGCGGGAAGAGCGATCGGGACCAGGACGATGGCGTTGAAACGGAGCGCGGCCTCGCAGCCGGTGTCACGTCAATGCGATTTAAGGTGATCTGAGTCTGCCGGAAACCAGCGACCTCAACCGTCGCGGCTGGTCCGAGCGGACGGTTGAGAGCGGTGAGGCCGACCTCGGCGAATGCGGTTCTGCTCGGTGGCCCGAGCGGGAGCGCAGGCGAACGGGGGAGGCGGCACGGTGTCCGCGGACACAATCGGATTCGGCACGGGAAGGTTGCCTGCGGGGTGTCGTCCCCGTGGTGCAGCGCCGCGTGCGAACGTCGGGGCTGATCAGCCCCGGCTTCGGGTTCGTGGGTGTTCGCAGGCGGCGTCGTGGATGGCTGAAGCGGGTTCCCCGACGGGGGATAGCTAACTCGCGGCAGTGGTCCAAATGCGACGCAGCTCAATCGGGTGTTGAATGGTCCAGCGATCGCGACGAACGATCGCACGCCAAGCGGAAAGCGCTGAGCCGGGGGCGACCCCAGGCGAAGCGAATTCAGCCGGTCGAAAGGCCGGGACGGGACGATTCGCAACTTCAAGAGGTCAGCCGATGTGCCCGGGTGCACCGGGTAAGACGGGGCCAACCGTCGAGACATGCGTCAGAGATTGTGCGTCGATTTGCGTCTGGGGTTAGAGACCTCGGACGCGGATGGATGCAGCCGCCGGCGGGAGTCGGCCGGAGCAGTATTGCTGGAAGCGAGGCCCTCTGCGGGGCCTCGCTTTTTTTATGTTCGGTATTTGCGGTGAGCTGGGCAAAATTTCCTTCCCAGTGACGTTTGGATATAAGTGATTGCCCGCGGAACGCCCCGCGGTCCACGTACAATTCAAAGAAGCATCGCCACATGAAAGTCCGCGCCGCGCTCGCACTCGTGATCCTCGTCGCCCATTTCGGTGTCGTCACAGCCGCCGATCCAAAGCCCGACCACGATGACCCCGAGAGCCCCGTCGGCGCCGACGACCGCGCCCGCATCATTTTGCCCGTCGATCAGATCCTCACGCCCGCCGGTCGTCAGATCGAGCTGCCGAAGATGCGGCCGCAGGTCCTGCGTCTCAGCCCCGATGGCAAGATCCTCGCCACGTCCGGCAAAACCTCCGAGCTGGTCATCATCGACTCCGCCACCGCCGCGATCCTTCAGCGTGTCCCGCTGCCCAGCGACAAGCTGCGCCCCGGTCCCGCCGTCTCGCCCAACATCCTCAAGCCCGACACCGATGCGCAGGTCAGCTACACCGGCCTGGCGTTCAGCGCCGACGGCTCGCGTCTCTATCTCTCCAATGTGGACGGCGACATCAAGGTCTTCGCGATCGACGCCGCGCACAAGGTCACCGGCCTCCATTCCCTGCCGCTTCCGCCCAACAACATGCCCGGCCGCAGCCACGACATCCCGGCCGGCCTCGCGCTGTCCGCCGATGGCAAGCGCCTCTTTGTCGCGCTGAACTACTCCAATCGCCTCGCCGAGATCGACACCGAAACCGGCAAGACGCTGCATCTCGCCGACGTCGGCTTCGCGCCGTTCGATGTCGCGGTCGTCGGCGAGAAGGTCTACGTCAGCAACTGGGGCGGGCGACGCCCCGACAAGGATTCGCTCACCGGCCCCGTGGGCAACGGGCCGCGCGTGCGCGTCGATCCCGTCAAGCACATCGCCGACGAGGGCTCTGTCACGGTCGTCGATTTCGCCGCGGGTCGCGTGGTGACCGAAACGCTCACCGGGTCGCACGCCTCCGCTCTCGCCGTTTCGCCCGACAGCAAATACGTCGTCGTCGCCAACACCGGCGCCGATTCTCTCTCCGTCATCGGCACCACGACCGACCGGGTCATCGAGAACATTGACATCCGCGGCGCCGCGCCGGAACTGCTGGGCACCAATCCCAACGCGATGTGCTTCGATCCCACGGGCAAGACGCTTTTCGTCTGCACCGGCACGCAGAACGCCGTCGCCGTGATCGACTTCGACCCCGGCCATTCGAAGATTCGCGGGCTGCTGCCCACCGGCTGGTTCCCCGGCGCCATCGCTTATGACGCGCACCGAAAGGCCGTCGCCGTCGCGAATATCAAGGGGATCGGGTCGTGGTCCGAACCCGACGCCGGCAAAAAACCGAAGCGGCAGACGCATCAGCATTACGGATCGCTCTCGCTCATCGATATCCCCGCTGACGAGCAGCTCAAAGCAAGCACGGAAAAAGTCCTGCAGAACAACCGCCGCGCCGCCGCACTCGCAGCACAGTTCGCCCCGCGTCCCGGTGTCGCTCCGCGTGCGTTGCCCGAGCGTTCCGGTGAGCCGTCGACGATCAAGCACGTCATCTACATCATCAAGGAAAACCGGACCTACGATCAGGTCCTCGGCGACATCCCCGAGGGCCGTGGCGAGCCGTCGCTCTGCATCTTCGGCCAGAAGGTCACGCCCAATCAGCACAAGATCGCCAAGGAATTTGTGCTGCTCGACAACACCTACTGCTCGGGCGTTCTCAGTGCTGACGGGCATCAGTGGGCCGATGCGGGGTTCGTCACTGATTATCTCGAGCGATCGTTCGCCGGTTTTCCGCGCTCGTATCCCGACGGCTTCGGCGGCAAGGACATCGATGCCCTCGCCAGTTCTCCCGCCGGTTACATCTGGGACAACGCCATCGCTCACAAAGTCTCGATCCGCGTCTACGGCGAGTTCGCCACCGATGACAGCGGTTGGGCCGACCCGAAACGCAAGGGCTCGCCTCATTGGCGCGATCACTACAAAGACTTCCTCAAGGGCACGCACGAGACGCGCATGGCCGCGCAGCCCTCCATCGAATCGCTGCGGCCCTATCTCGTGACCGACTACCCGGGCTGGGAGCCCGCCATCACCGACGTCGCCCGCGCGGCTCGCTTCATCAAGGACCTCAAGGACGCCGAGAAGACCGGCGAGCTGCCGCAGCTCATGATCGTCGGCCTGATCAATGACCATACCGCCGGCACCAAAGAGAATCTGCCCACGCCCGCCGCGATGGTCGCCGACAACGATCTGGCGATGGGCCGCATCGTCGAAGCGATCAGTCACTCCAAATTCTGGAAGGACACCGTTCTCATCTCCATCGAGGACGATCCGCAGAACGGGTGGGACCACATCGACGGCTACCGCACGACCGCGTACATCGCCGGCGCTTCCGTTAAGCGTCATTTCGTGAACCACACGCGCTACGATCAGCCCGGCCTGCTTCGCACGATCGAGCTGATCCTCGGCCTGCCTCCCATGAATCAGATCGACGCCGCCGCGCGGCCGATGGCCGAGTGCTTCCTTGATGAGCCGGACCTGACGCCGTTCGACGCCGTGCCGAACATCATCCCGCTCGATCAGCTCAACCCCGGCTCGCACGCCATCGCCGATCCGGAGCAGCGGAAATTCGCCGAGATCTCCAACAAGCTCAATTTCTCCGTGCCCGACGCCTGCCCCGAAGACACACTCAACCGCATCCTCTGGCACGCGCAGAAGGGTGCCGCAACGTATCCCGTCTGGGCGATCCACGAACATGATGACGATGATGATGACGACAAGAGGTGAACTCCGAAGCCCCCTCTCCCTCCCAGGGAGAGGGCCGGGGTGAGGGTCCAAGTACAGGGACGCCGAGTGCGCCGAGTCTAGCGCACATTGCAAATCTCAACGTCTGACCCTCACCCGGCTCGCGGACTCGCCGACCTCTCCCTGAGAGGGAGAGGTGGAGACAATACCCCCGCCTGGATTCGAACCAGGGACCAAGGAATTATGAGTTCCCTGCTCTAACCGCTGAGCTACGGGGGCGGCGGTATCTGGGATTATCGCAGGGAGGTGGGGGATTGCCAGCGGCAAAAAAACGTCTCGCGTCCCGGGTCTCGCGTCTTGCGTTGAAACCCGGGACCCGAGACGTTGGACGCGAGACGGCGATGCTTACGCCGCGCTGGTGCGGCGATGCTTGCGGTGGCCGGCGAGGTGGGCTTTGTCCGATGCTGATATGTGACGCGTGTAATGCAGGACGGTCTGCGAACGCTCGCGCTGACGGGCGAGACGATCTTTCGTGGCAACGCTCGAGAGGCAGCGTGTGCACGACACCGTTTCGCCGAGCAGGGCGGGGACTTCGCCGCGCGACAGCAGGCGGCATGTGTACTCGAATTCGGGAAGGTGCTCGAGCTTCGCGTCGAAGTCGCCCGCGTCGGCGAGCGTCTGGCGTTTCCAGAACGTCGCGGCGAACGGGGCGGGCTCGACACGCTGCTTGAGATAGTGGGGGAGCTGACCGATCGCGGCGGGGGCGGGCTCTTCGATGAGGCGATCGTGGACGTCCACGTTGATGCGCCCCGTCACGAGCCACGACGGTTTATCCGAGGCGCCGAATCGGTCGGCGACGCGGCCCAGTGCAAAGGGCAGATAGAGATCACCGGTGGGAAGCACGCCTACGATGTCGCCTCGCGCAGCCCGCATGGCGTGGTTGATGAGCGCGGCGGTCGAGCCGCCTTCGAGACGAATGGCCAGCGACAGGTCCGCGGTGTAGCGGCTGATGATGTCCGCCGTCTCATCGGTTGAGCCGCCGTCCACGAGGATCGTCTCGACGTGACCGTAGCCCTGGTCGAGCACCGAACAGATGGTGCGTTCGAGATAACGGGCGCGGTTGAACGTCGGGATGATCACGCTGATGGCGGGGCGGCTGCTCATGCGTCGTCTCCGTGACGGTAAATCCGTCACAGTTGTTATCGACGGCACAGCCGGCAATCTTTAACGGCCGATAAGAAATAGAGGTCAGAGGTCGGAGATCAGAGGTCAGTAGGAGACAGCCGGGAAGCAGAAACGGCGATTCAGCGGTCTGCGGGCGGTTCCCCGCTGACCTCTGACCTCTGATCGCTGACCTCTGGTTTGACCTCTTCCTCCAGGTTCACCGGCATGATCGGTTGTGGCAGGTCGTCGAGCCTGTGCGACTTCTCGATGTTGTACGGCCCGATCGCGGTGCGGCGGAGTTGCGTCAGATATCCGCCGGTCTGCAGCAGCGAGCCGATCTGACGCGCGAGGCTGCGGATGTACGTGCCTTTGCCGCACGTGATGCGGAGCCGCAGGTTCGGCCACTCGTAGCCGAGGATCTCGATCGCATCGATGCGCACGGTCCGTGCCGCGAGTTCCACCGTCTCGCCGCGCCGCGCCATCTTGTAGGCGCGCTGCCCGCCGACCTTGATCGCGCTGTACGCCGGCGGCGTCTGCTGGATGGCGCCGGTGAGCTGATCGAGCGCCGCGCGCACACGCTCCAGCGTCGGCGGCTCCGCGACCTCGACCGGCTCGCGCGGCCCCTCGGCGTCATCGGTATTTGTGAACGCGGAGAGATCGACGGTCGTCTCGTAAATCTTTGTCAGCCCCATCAGCCGATCGACCTCGCGCGTCGCTTTCCCCAGGCAGCAGATCAGCACACCCGTCGCCAGCGGATCGAGCGTCCCGGCGTGGCCCGTTTTGCAGTTGCCCGCCAGCCAGCGCACCTTGCGCACCACGTCCATCGAGCTCGCCCCCAGCGGCTTGTCGATGATGAGCAGTCCATGCAAATCTTCGCGCGTGTAGTTCATGGTGTGTCTGCGTCGCTCGAATCGCTCATGTTAATCGAATCACGTCGGCTCGCCCGCACCGTTGCACCGGGCGCATTCGGCACGGACAATGCATCACCGCAGGAGCAAGCCATGTACGCCATCCGAAATGGGATTGTCGCAGTGATTTTCGTGTTCGCCGCCGCAGCCAGCGCCGCCGACGTGCCGATTCACGTGGCGATCATCGGTGACGGGCGGACGCAGGCCGAGGCGGCGTGTCCGGGGAGCGCGGGGTGGGGCGATTCGCTGACACAGTTCTTCCGCGCGGGCGTCACGGCGAGAAATTGTTCCGCGGGGGATTTGAAGAAAGCGCTGGCGCTCAAGCCGGCGCAGGTGGTGATTGGACTGGGGCAGAGTGATGCGGATGCGCAGACACCGATTGTGGAGTTTGCCAGGCGGCTGCATGAGATTGTCGCGGATTGCCGCGTCGCGGGGGCGGAGGTGGTGCTCGTGACGCCGCCGATATTGCGGAAGGTTGATCCGGTGAGCGGCAAGCCGTTCGATGCGAAACCGGCGCCGGGCGATGCGGAGCCCTATGCGGAGGCGATCCGGGATGTGGCGCAGCAGGACAAGGCGCTGCTGCTCGATTTACGTGCCGAGATGTACAAGACCTACAAAGAGATCGGCGACCGTTCCATCTGGTTCATCCATCCCCCCGCGGATGTGACGAAGGAGCCGGCGTCGAATGTCCGTGCGAACAAGGAATGGCGCGGGCCCAAGCCGCGCAATCCGCTCTACTTCTCGCCCGACGGCGCCGATTCGCTGGCGCACTGGCTCATCGTGCTCATCCGCGCGGGGGATTCGCCGATCAAGAGTCTGCTTCGCGCTCCCGAAGGTCCGCCGTCGGCGGATTACAAGCTCATCTGGAGCGATGAATTCGACGGCACGACGCTCGACGCGACGAAGTGGGCGATCCGGTACCCCGGCAAACGCAAGGATGGCATCAACGACCCGCAGTGCGCCCGGCTCGATGGCGAAGGCCACCTCGTCATCGACATCAAAAAAGTGGGCGACGCATACCACTCCGCGATGATCAGCACCGGCGGCAAAAAAACTTTCCGCGGCGGCTACTTCGAGTGCCGCGCCACGCTCCCGCAGCAGCCCGGTTACTGGAGCGCTTTCTGGATCATCGGCGACCACGTCAGCGATCCCGACCGCGGCAAGGCCAAGGTCGATGACACGCTCCACAACGGCACCGAGATCGATGCCCTCGAATACCTGCAGAAGCAGGGCGATGTCGTGCACATGAACCTGCACTGGAACGGCTACGGCGACACGCACAAGAGCAGCCCCGGCGATGTGTTCATCCCCGGATTGCGGGCGCAGGAGTGGCATGTCTTCGCGGTGGACTGGCAGAGCGATCGTTACATTTTCTATGTCGATGGCCGCAAGACGTGGGAGACGCACGATGCCCCGTCGAACGCCGATGAGGAGATTCTGCTCAGCGTGGAGATCGGCAAATGGGCCGGTGACATTGCCGGTGCGAAGCTGCCGCAGCAGGTGAAGTTTGACTGGGTGCGTGTGTATCAGCGTGACGCCAATGGAACGCCGCCCACGCCCAAACAATGATGGCCGGGCAGGGCGGTCTGATCGTCCTGAAAGGTTCCAAAATCATCATTTACAACCAATAATGAGCGTACGGTGTCGTTTGTGACTTGGGGGAATTTGAGCGATTCTTACGGTTGCCCCCAACGCTTCGCTACCTCACCCGTTGAATCCAGTGCAGGGACACCGCTTGAGCCCCGAGCCGACCCGAACGCCCATCCCGATGGACCTGCAGACCCGTGCGGAAATGGCCGCGTGGGTCCGGGACCATTGGGATGCGCTCTTCGCGTTGTGCTTCCGCCTCAGCGGCAGCCGCCACGAGGCCGAGGACATGACGCAGGAAGCGTTCCTGCGGGCCGGCCAGCAATACGCATCCTTCACGCCGGGCACAAACCTGCGGGCCTGGCTGATGCGAATCGCGACGAACATCTTTCTGGATGCGAAACGCAAACGTCGCCCCGTCAACTCGCTCGACGGCGATGCACTTGAATCAGCCGACCGCGATGCGCACCCCGCCGATGGACTCACTAACAGCGAACTGGGACAGGCCCTGAGCGCCGCGCTGCTCGAACTGCCCGAGATCGCACGCACCGTGTTCCTGCTGCGGACCCAGGAGGATCTCTCCTTCCGCGAGATCGCCAAGGCGATCGACACTTCGGAAGAGACCGCCCGCTGGCACATGCTCCAGGCCCGCCGCCGACTCATGCAGCGCCTCGATGGCTGGCTCACTTGAAAAGGCTACCCGCCATGAACTGCAGACAAGCCCAGGAAATGATTCTCGCCGCCGATTCGGCCATCGATCTCGCCGCTGCGCCCCAGCTTGCCGAGCACATCCAGAGCTGCGCCGAGTGCCGCGGTGTGGCGACGAAGCTTCAGAAACTTGAGCGTGCCGTCGCACACATGCCCGCGGCCGAGGGCGCCGATGCCGCACGCCACGCATTTCTCGCCCGGCTCGGCGGAGCGCAATCCGTCCAGGTCGCCGCCGCCCCTCGCCCGCTCCGCTTCCGCAACAAGCCCGTCATCCGTCTGGCCCTCGCCGCGTCGATCCTGCTGGCGATCGGCCTGCTCTTCATCCTCACCGACTTCAGCCCCGTGCAGAAGGCCGAGGCGAATGAGACCGTCGTCGATCGCCTCGTGGATTGGAACCTGCAGCTCGCCGACGCGGAGTCCGATCAGCAGCGCCAGGTCATCTTCGCCGATCTCGGTCCGCTCAAGAGCGATCTCGACCGCAGCCACCTCGCCGCGCCCGATCGGCAGCTCGCGCAAAAGCTCATCGACAGCGGCACTTCCTCGATGAGCCACGACAACGATGAGATCGACCAGGCCCAGCGGCTCGGCGAACTCGCCGATGCGGTGCTCGAGCGGATGGATGGCGCCTCGGAATCGCGCGACGTCGAAGCACTCGGCAGCCTCGGCCGGAACTTCGCGATCCTTTCGAATGTGAGCGTCCCCGCGAAGCTCGCCCGGGCCAAGGCCAGCGCCGGCGCCGATCTCGATCGTCTGCACCGCATCGCCAACGCCTTCCACCTCGACGAGAACCGCAGCCAGAAGCTCGAGAAGCTGCTCGACAAGTCACCCGACATCTCGCGCAACGCCATCCGCCGAGCTCTCAAGTGGCCGGCGCCAGCCAAGCACCACAAATAAAATCCTCTCCATGACCCGAGCCACGCGCCTCGCCTTGACGTTGTCGATCCTTTTCATGCTTGCGCTCGGCCCCGTCGCCGCCGCAGCCCAGAATCCCGCCGTCGCGGCTCGTCCCAACATCCTGCTCATCCTTGCCGACGACATGGGCTACGGTGAACTCACCTGCCAGGGCAACCCGCAGATCCCCACGCCCCACATCGATTCCATCGCCGCCGGCGGCACGCGCTTCACCAGCGGCTATGTCACATCACCGGTGTGCAGCCCGTCGCGCGCGGGCCTCATGACCGGCCGCTACGGCGTACGCTTCGGCATCGAACTCAATCCCGGATTCTCCCACACGATCGGCCTGCCGCTCTCCGAGAAGACGCTCGCCGAGCGTCTCAAGGCCGCTGGCTACGCCACGGGCATGTTCGGTAAGTGGCACCTCGGCTTCGCACCGAAAATGCAGCCGCTGCAGCGCGGCTTCGACGAATACTTCGGCTTCCTCGGCGGCGCGCACTCCTACATCGACGCCGACGCCGATCACGACAAACTCAACGCCATCACCCGAGGCGGCGAGCGCCTGAGCAAGATCGATTACCTCACCGATGAGCTTGGCCGTGAAGCCGCCGCGTTCATCGAGAAGCATCGCGCCGAGCCCTGGTTCGTTTATCTCCCCTTCAACGCCGTGCACGGCCCGCTCGAAGCCACCGCGAAATACACCGATCGCTTCACCGCGATCGCCGACCCCGGCCGCCGCACCTACGCGGCTGTCGAATCCGCAATGGATGATGCCGTCGGCGTCGTGCTCGCCAAAATCCGCGAGCACAAGCTCGAAGAAAACACGCTGATCTTCTTCCTCAGCGATAACGGCGCTCCGAATCACGGCGAAACGAAATCGAGCAACCTCCCGCTGCGAGGCTACAAGAACGACCTTTTCGAAGGCGGCATCCGTGAGCCGTTCATGGTGCAGTGGAAGGGGCATCTGCCCGCCGGGAAGGTCGATAATCGTCCTGTCATCTCGCTTGACATCGTGCCCACCGTGATGGCCGCCGTCGGCGCGACGGTTGCCGCATCGGAGAAGCTCGACGGCGTGAACCTGCTGCCCTACATCAGCGGGGAAAAGGCCGATGCGCCGCACGAGGCGCTCTACTGGCGTTTCAGCTACCAGGCCCAGCACGCCGTCCGCATGGGCGACTGGAAACTCGTCGGTCAGGGCAGAAAATTGCACCTCTTCAACCTTGCAAAGGACGTCGGCGAAAAGAACGACCTCGCGGCCGCCGAGTCCCAGAAGGTCGAGGAACTCGAAGCGGCCTACAAATTGTGGGACGCGCATAACGCCAAACACGGCGGCGAAAAAGGCGAGCCCGAACCGTGAATTGGTGAACCGTGTTACGCCAGCAGTTCCGGAATCACGCGGCACGGCTCGACGCCCGTGAGCCTGAAATCCAGCCCCTGGTTCTTGAACGAGAAACGCTCGTAATCGATGCCCATGCAGTGGAGCATCGTCGCGTGCAGGTCGTGCACGGTGACCGGGTCGCGTTCGATGTTGTACGAGAAGTCGTCGGTCTGGCCGTACGTGATGCCGGGCTTGATGCCGCCACCGGCGAGCCACATGCTGAAGCAGCGCGGATGATGATCCCGGCCGTACTGCGTGGCGGTGAGGTTTCCCTGCGAGTAAACAGTGCGCCCGAATTCGCCGCCCCAGATGATGAGCGTCTCGTCGAGCAAGCCGCGTTGCTTGAGGTCCTTGAGCAACGCCGCTTGCGCCTGATCGACGTCCTCGCATTGCTTCGGCAGGTCGCGCGGCACGCTGCCGTGGTGATCCCACCCGCGATGATAAAGCTGGATGAAGCGGACACCACGCTCCGCCATGCGCCGGGCCATGAGGCAGTTGTAGGCGAACGTGCCGGCCTTGCGCACATCCGGGCCGTAGAGATTGAGCGTCGCTTCGGTCTCGTTCTTGAAGTCCGTCAGGTCCGGCACGCTGGCCTGCATGCGATACGCCATCTCGTACTGCGCGACTCGCGCGAGCACCTCGCTATCGCCGTTCTGCTGCGCTTCGCGGCGGTTGAGCTCGGCGATCATGTCCAGCACATTGCGACGGTCGTCGCGGCGCATGCCCTTGGGGTCGTTGAGGTACAGCACCGGATCGCTGGCGGCGCGGAACTGGACACCCTGATGCTCACCGGGCAAAAAGCCCGCGCCCCAGAGATGCGAGAAGAGCGCCTGCATCTGCCCGCGGCCCTGGCTGATCATCACGACGAACGACGGCAGATTCGCGTTCGTGCTGCCAAGGCCGTAGGAGAGCCACGCGCCGACGGCGGGGCGGCCGGGGATCTGGTGGCCGGTCTGCATGAACGTGATGCCCGGGCCGTGGTTGATCTGTTCGGTCATCATCGACTTGATCACGCACATCTCGCGGGCCATTTCGCCGGTGTGCTTGAGCAGGTCGGAGACGTAGAGGCCGTCTTGTGCATTGGCGTGTTTGGTGAATTTGAACATCGACGGCGCGATGGGCAGACGCGCCTGTCCGCTGGTCATGCCCGTGAGTCGTTGCGTGCCCCGCACGGCGGGCGGGAGGTCCTTGTTGAACTGCGCGGCGAGATTCGGCTTGTAGTCGAAGGTGTCGAGCTGCGACGGGCCGCCTTCCATGTAGAGATAAATGACGCGCTTCGCCTTGGGCGTGAAATGCGGCAGCGACGGCAGGCCCGCGGCGGCGCTTGGCGTGGCGCTCGTCGCTGCGGCCGATTGCTCAGCTGCGAAAAGCTGCGACAGCGCCGTGCTGCCGATCAGAGCGATCCCACCGGCGCCGGCGCCCTTGAGAAGCTGGCGGCGGTTGATGTTGAACCAACTGTCATGAAGCGGTTTCATCGGAATCTCCGGCGAGCGTGAGGTCAGTTGCGGACGAGCGTCTCATCGAGGTTCAGCACCGCGTTGGCGACGAGCATCCACGCGGCGAGTTCCGCTTTGTCGAGCTTGTCGGGTGCGGCGGTCGCGCCTTGTTTCAGCAGCGCGGCGGCATCATCGGGCGCGGCGCGGTAACGGACGAGCAGCTTGTTGAGCCCGCTCTCCAATGTCTGCAGGTCCGCGTCGGACGGTGTACGCCCCGTCGCGCGGCGGAACATGAGCGTCAATCGGTCACGGGTCGTCGTGGATTCCTGCAGCGTGCGGGCCGCCAGCAGCTTCGCGCACTCCAGGAACTGCTCATCGTTCAACACCGCCAGCGCCTGCAGCGGCGTGTTGGTCGCCACGCGCCGGACGATGCAGCCCGTGCGGTCAGGCACATCAAAGACGCTCATCGACGGCGGCGGGCAGGTGCGCTTCCAGAACGTGTAGAGGCTCCGGCGATAAAGCGATTCGCCCGAGTCGCGCTTGTAGACCTTCGTGTTGCTGCCCTCGTTGGAACGCTCCTCCCAAAGCCCCGGCGGCTGATAGGGCAGGACCGGCGGCCCGCCGAGAGTCGGCGACAGCAAGCCCGCAATCGCCAGCGCCTGATCACGGATCTGTTCGGCGCTCAGACGCTGCCGTGGGAAGCGACCGAGCAGACGGTTGCCCGGATCCTTCGCCGCAAGGTCTGCCCGCGCCGTCGAAGTCTGGCGATACGTGGTGCTCGTGACGATCAATCTCAGAATGTGTTTCGTACTCCACGCCGGCGCCTTCGCATCACCGCCACCGTCGCGGAATTCCAGCGCCAGATAATCCAGCAGTTCCGGATGGCTGGGGTACTCGCCCTGCACGCCGAAGTCGTCGACCGATTTCACCAGGCCCGTGCCGAAGATCTGCTGCCAGATCCGATTCACTGTCACGCGGGCCAGCAGCGGATTGTCCTTGGAAACGAGCCACTGCGCCAGCGTCAGCCGATTCTGCGGCACATCCTTGGGCGTCTCGCCGAGAACCAGCGGTATGCGGCGTGTCACGGGCCTCGTCTTATCCGGCTGATCATATTGTCCGCGATTCAGCACGAACGTGGGTGTGGGCTTGGCCGCTTCGTGCATCACCATCACCTGGACCTTGGGGCCCGCCGGCGCCAGTGGAGAGGCGATGTCGATCAACGGCGGATACGCCAGCGCCCGATCGTTCTCCAGGTGCTTTTCACCGATGGAATTGAAGTAGGCCTGGAGGCTGTAGAAATCCGCCTGCGGCAGCGGGTCGAATTTGTGATCGTGGCAGCGGCAGCAATTGAAGTTCAGGCCCAGGAACGCCGTGGTAAAGGTCTGCACACGGTCCGCGGCGTACTCGTTCATGTACTCGGCGGCAATCGTGCCGCCCTCGGCGGTGATCAGATGGTTGCGGCAGAACGCCGTTGCCAGCACCTGCTCGGGTTTGGCGCCCGGCAGCAGGTCGCCGGCGATCTGCTCGATCACAAACTGATCGAAGGGCATGTCGTCGTTGTAAGCATGGATCACCCAATCACGCCACGGCCAGCCCGTGCGACGAAGATCGTGGAGGTAGCCGTTCGTGTCGCCATACCGCGCCAGATCCAGCCACGCCGACGCCATCTTCTCACCGTAGTGCGGCGAAGCGAGCAGGCGATCGACCTGCTTCTCGTAGGCGTCTTTCGCGTTGTCCTTCACAAACGCATCGATCTCCTCGGGCGTCGGCGGCAGGCCGGTGAGGTCGAACGACAGGCGGCGGAGCAGTGTCGCGCGATCCGCTTCGGGCGACGGCGTGAGCCCCTCGCGCTTCAGCCGATCCACGATGAACGCATCGATGGCGTTGCCCGTTGCCCCCGGACCCCCGTTCGGCAGCGGCGCCCGCACCGGCGGCTCGAAAGCCCAGTGCTTCTGATACGTCGCACCCTCGGCGATCCACTGGCGCAGCGTCTGCTTCTGCGCGGCGGTCAGCGTCTTGTGCGTCTTGGGCGGCGGCATCACATCGTCCGCGTCGGCGGTGTTGATGCGCTTGATCAGTTCGCTGGAGTCGGGCTTGCCGGGCACGATCGCGTTCTTCTTGATCGCCGAGTCGCGGTCGTCGAGGCGGAACTTGCCATCGCGGTGTTTGGGGTCGGGCCCGTGGCAGTAGAAGCAATTTTCCGAGAGGATCGGCCGGATATCGCGGTTGAAGCCCAGCGTCGGCTCGCCCGCCGCCGCGATGGACGGCAGGAGCAGGCCCCAGGCGAAAATCACCGATAGCAGGGCGATCGCCGCACGGAGCGGGCTCACAGGCAACGTATTGTCCGGACTGTGTTTCATAGACTCACCAGTGTATTAGCGGGGCAATGATTCGTCTTGCAGAATCCCTGCAAAGGCTTGTATAAATAGCGCATGACCCATGCCCGCTCTCAGCAAGCCTTCCTGCGCCGCGTTGACGGAAATCAGCTCGTTGGGCTCTTCAACATGATGCCGGATATCTCGTTTTTCATCAAAGACCGCAAGGGGCGATTTATCGCCCTGAACCGGCGGGGTTGCGAGTTCTGCGGCGTTCGGCACGAGCGGGAGGCGTTCGGAAAGACCGACCGCGACTTTTTTCCACGACGCCGAGCGGATGCCTACATGCGCGACGACCGGGCGGTGATGCGGAGCGGCAGGGCGATCGTCAACCGCGTCGAGAGCGCGCCGGAGGCCGAGGGTTCGCCCCGGCTCGTGCTGACCAGCAAGATCCCGCTGCGCGATGCGCGCGGCCGCGTGATCGGCGTCGCGGGGTTCTCACGGCTGACCGAGCACGTGCGCGAGCGGCCCGACGCGGTGGAAAAGTTCGCGCAGGTGATGGCACACATTCACCGCCAGCCGCAGTCCGCGATGCGGATCGAAGATCTGGCCCGCATGGCCGGGCTCTCCGTGAGCCAGTTCGGCCGGACGTTCCGTCAGTGCTTCGGCACGACGCCGCATAAATACCTGCTGCGCGTCCGCGTCGAATCCGCAAGCCGATTGCTCGCCGAGACGCACAAGACCATCACCGCCATCGCCGCCGAAACCGGCTTCCACGACCACGCCCATTTCACCCGCAGCTTCGGCCAGGTGATGGGCGTCCCGCCGTCGGAGTACCGCCGGGAGCATCAACGGATGCCGGGTGAGTAGCAGGGTATTGGGTGCCACTGGTCGGCCGTCCGCGGCAGACCAGTGTGTCCTTTTCAGCATGGGAACAAGAGCACTGGTCTGCGGAGGAACCGCCGACCAGTGGCACCCCCAAAAAAACTCACGCGATCGTGATGTTCTGCAGCAGCGACGTGAGGACATTGTTGCCGGGCAGCGTGTCGTTCGACACGGCGATCGCCTGCATCAGCAGGTGGTAGCTGCCGACCTGGCCCGCGCCGAACGTCGGGAAGAAGTCCAAAGTGTTGAACTTCGCCGTGCCTTTGAGCGAAGTGCTGAGGGTGGACAAAAGACTATCCTTGGTGAAGACGACGATGTTGCTCGCGTCGTTGATGTCGCCGGTCTTGCTGAGGATGAAGCGGACCTTGAAGTTGCCGGCGCTGGTGCCCTGGTTTTTGAGCGTGTAGGCGACCGACATCACGGTGTTGGCCCCGGCGACATGGAAGGTGTGCGCGGCGTAGGTGGCGGTAAGCGGAATCACATCAAATCCGGCGATACGCGGCCCGCTGGTGATCGTCACGGTCGCATGAGGCGTGGCGGGGTCGGCGCTGTAGGCGGTCTTGGGCGTCACCGCGAGGATCACCGTCTCGGGTACTTCCGCTTTGACGTCGCTGAGCGGCTGGACGGTCACGGTCGCCGAGGCCTGTCCTGCGGGGATCGTGACGCTGTTGCCCTTCTGGAAGGCCACATAATCCATTCCCGCGTGAGCTGTGCCCCCGATGGTGAAGAAGACGGTCATGGGAAGCGCGGTGCTGCCGGTGCGCGTGAAGGTGAACGTGCCGGTGTCGGTCCCCGGCTCGGCGGCGGTCGCGTCGCTGGCGGTGACGGAGACCTTCGGCTCATCGTCGATGATCTGCAGGGTCGCGCCGTTGCCGGAGTCGACGAAATAATTGCTCTTGGCGAGCACGTTAAGGACGATGTCCTGATCTCCCTGCGCCAGCGCATCGTCGATGGGGACGACGTTGATATCGACATGATCGGCGTTGGGCAGGATCGTGACGACGCCGCCGACGATCGGGGCGCCGTTGGCGGTGAGCGTGTAGCGCGACGCGGCGGCAGAACCGGCGGCGGCGATGTTGACGGTCAGGGCCGCGGTCGTGTCGCCGCCGGTGCGTGTGATGCGGACGAGGCCGGCGTTGGCCGGGGCCAGGAACTCGGCGGCGGTGTCGTCGATCACGGCGACGGCGAGGTGCGCTTCGTTGTCGGCGATGTCGACGACGGTGAAGGGCAGCGTCTCGCCTGTGACCGGGTGGTAAATCTTGCTGCGCAGGATCGTGAGCGTGGCGTGTTCGACGTCCTCGCCGATCGCATCGTCGACAGCGTGGAGGGTGATGTCGACATGGTCGGCGCCGGCGGGGATGATGGCGCTCTTGAGCGTCACGAGCGCGGCGGGGTCGCCGGTGAGCGTGTAATCCGTCGTGGCGGTCGCGGTGCCGGTCATCTGGTATTTGACGGTCAGGGGCAGCGACGTGTCGCCGGTGCGTGAGATGGTGAATGTCGCGGTGGCGCCGCTTTCGTTGGCGGCGCCGGACTTGTCGACGGTCACGATCGGCTCATCGTCGGCGATGTTCACCGTCGAGGTGCGGCCGGGGATCAGGGTGGGCAGCACGTAGGTCGTGCCGCTGGCGGTGAGCGTCATATTGACCGGCTCGGTGAGCTCGGCGATCGCGTCGTCGATGGGATTGACGAAGATGTCGGCGGAGGCGACGCCATCGGCGAGCGTGATGGTGCTGGTGGTGAGCTCGGGGACGCCGGGGCCGAGCGGCACGCCGACGGTGAGCACGTAGTCGACGCCTCGCTTGGCCGCGCCGCTCATGGCGAAGTTGACGGCGAGCGCGCCGTCGAGCTTGTTGGACCGGGTGATGGTGAACTTGCCGGTGCCGCCGGATTCGTCGGCGCCGGTGTCCGGGGCGGAGATCGCGACGATCGGATTGGGGGCGACGTGGAATGTCTGCGGCAGGGCGACGGTCAGGTGCTGCAGCACCGCGCCGCCGATCGGCGCGAGCACGTTCACATCGGCGATGAGGAAGTAGTCGCCCTCGGCGAGCGTGGCGGGCAGGGTGGGCGAGAGCTTGAGCGTCGCGGGGACACCGGGCAGCAATGTCTTGGTGGTCGGCGCGAGCGTGCCGTTGCCCAGCGCGATCTCGCTGCCGTCGAGCGTGTTGACCAGCGAGGCGAAGAGGTCGACGGAAACCTTGGCGGCGAGCGGAAGATTCAGCGGGTTGGTCAGGCTCACGGTGGCGGTCGCCTTGCTGCCGGCCAGCGCGCCGCTGATGAACGTGTCGGTCAGGCCGGCGGTGATGTCCGCGAAGGGATTGGTGACGGTGATGGCCTGGGTGCTGACGAAGCCGTCATTGCTGTTGTCGCTTTCGATGAGCCCGCCGTTGGTGTTCCACGCCGAGAAGATGTGGTAGGTGCCGGCGGGGAGGTTGAGCGGGATGGTGAGAATCTTGTTGTGGAAATCGACGCCGACGCCGTTGGGCGCGATGCTGACACCGGAGGCGCTCTCCTCGTCGAAGACGGTGAGCATGAACTCGGTGTTGGTGTTGTCCCCGTCGCGCTGGAGCCAGGCGATGTCCTGGACAGGTTTGTTGTTGTAGGCGGTGTCACCGAGGTTCTGGGCCGAGATCTGGAGGATGACCTTCTGACCGGCGAAGATCGTCGTGAGCTCGGGGTTGTTGCCATTGAAATCCAGGATGCGGTTGTTGAAGGGCTGGATGTCGGCGGTGAGCAGAGTGCGGCTTTCAAGGGTCTCGAGGCCGAATTGGGATTGAATGGTGCGGCGTGCGGCGCGGAACCGGCGGGCGAGGCGTTTGATGAGCATGGTGATTTTCCCCAAGCCGAATCGATTTCCAAAGGGCGGTCGTTCCCCAACACGTTGACTCATTGCAAGGAATGTGGCCCGGCAAAGTATGTGGGCAACGGGCGGATGATACCAGATCGCGTTGGAACGGACCACATTGTCGATAGCTTGCCGGCGGCTGCGAGGAGGTCGCGATTGGGGTGTGATGGGGTACGGGGATGTCGCGGAAGGTAGTGAATAGGTACCCCCACCCTGGGTACCGGCGACACGGTTGTGCGCACGGAAATGCCGCCGAGCGGGGGCGTGTCGGCGTAAGTAGCGGTGGGAGCGGGTGGGAGCGGGTTCTCGATTTATTGTTTCACAGAACGGGAGGCTTGCCGCGTTTGTGCGCGGATATTTGGTTGCGGTCGATCGGCGTTGTGACGGTCTGATGGTGTAACGGCGAGGAAATAGACGCAACGTGTTTGTGATCGTGTGCGTGGCGCGATAACATCCTTGGCCCAGTCGATTACGGAGCGGTGTCCGAGCGGCTCAAGGAGCACGACTGGAAATCGTGTTTACCCGCAAGGGTAACGTGGGTTCGAATCCCACCCGCTCCGCTTGAAAATCCCCGGTGTGAGCCGGGGTTTTTCGTTGCGCATGCGGGACGGGAAAGGTCGATAGGTTGGGACGCGGGGAGCGGAGATCGGCTAGAATCGAGGGCAGTTGCGGGCGTGGCGGAACTGGCAGACGCGCGAGACTTAGGATCTCGTGGGCTTAAAACCCGTGCAGGTTCGACCCCTGTCGCCCGCATTGATGGACGGATATGTTTGAGATGTGAAAAGGATCGTGGGTAGTTGCGAAGGTTCCGGGGTGATTGGGTCGATAATGTAGTGCACCGCTGACCGCTGGTTGGCGTATTGAATCGGATCGCAGCACGAAGAGCACAATCGACCACGCCGCGGACGGCGATGGCCGATGACCCCGCATGACGCAACCGGATTCATTCAACCCAGAGCCCAGCGCCGGGGCTGTCGCTGCGCCGGAGACGGGCAAGCTGGCGGTGACGCCGGGCGGTGCGGCGCGGCCGAAGGGGGTTCAGGGGCTAGGCCAGCACGCATCGCGCGGGCTGATGTGGGGGATGGTGCAGTCGATCGTTTCCAAGATCGTCGGCTTCGTGCTGCAGATCTTCCTGGCGAAGCTGCTGGTCGAGGAGGACTTCGGCCTGGTCGCGATGACGACGACGGTGACGTCCGTCACGGCATTGATCCAGGACCCGGGTATCCGCACGATCCTCATTCAGCGGCAGGCGCGATTCGAGCGGTGGTCCACGGCGGCGTTCTGGATGTCCACGATGCTCGGTTCGCTGGCGGCGCTGGCGATCTGCGTGATAGCGCCGTTTGCGGCGCGGTTCTATCACGAGCCGCGGCTCGTCGGGCTGCTGCTGGTGATCGCGCTGGGGGCGCCGATCGGGACACTGGCGACGGTGACAGATGCGAAGCTGCAGATTGATCTGCGGTTCCGGTTCCAGGCGCAGCTGGCGTGGTGGAATGTGGTGTGCCACAGTCTGCTGTCGGTGCTGTTGGCGTGGCTGGGCTGGGGGCCTTACAGCTTTGTCGTGCCGATGGTGGCGGTGAGTTTTGGACGTGTGCTGATCCAGTGGAGCACGACGCGGGTGACGATCCGTCCGCGGCTTGAACTGCGGCGTTGGCGGTTCCTGCTGAAGGATTCGGGCGTGATTTTCATTTCGGGGCTGTTCAGTGCGCTGTTGTGGCAGGGCGACTACATGATGCTCGGCTGCTTCCACGACAAGGCGGTCGTGGGCATCTACTTCTTCGCGTTCAATCTCTCGACGCAGACGATGCGGCTCTTCGCGTCGAATCTGGTGATCGTGCTCTTCCCGGTGCTCAGCCGCGTGCAGGGCGACCCGGAGCGGCAGATGCGGGCCTACGTCCGTGCGGCTCGGGTGCTGGCGATCATCGGGCTGCCGATCTGCGTGCTGCAGGCGGTGGTGGCTCAGCCGCTGTTCGCGATTCTGTTCCACGGTCCGAAGTGGCAGCCGGCGATCGTGGTGATGCAGCTGCTCTGCGTGGGCATGGCGGTGCGGATGGTCGGTTCATCGTGCACGGGGCTCATGCAGGCGCAGGGGCAATTCAAGAGTCTGCTGCGGATCAACATCGTCGCGAGTCTGACGTTCGTGCTTGCGGTGGGGATCGCGGCGTGGTGGTCGGACAAGTCGCGGGCGGCGATGGCCGTTGCCGCGGTGGCCGCGGTGCATTTCGCGCTGCTGGGGCCGGTGCAGCTTTGGGTCGGGATCCGGCACAGCGGCGGGAGGTGGCGTGATGTCGGATCGGTGCTGCTGCCGTCGGTCCTGACGTGCTTGCCGGCGGCGGGGATCGCGTGGCTGGCGGGGACATGGATGCCGGCGATACCGGGGCGTGCGTGGGCGCAACTCGCGGCGATGATCGCCCTGTTTGCGGCCATCTATCTGCCGCTGATCCGCTGGGCCGCGCCGGATTCGTGGCGTGAATTGTGTGGGCATGTCGAGAGCGTGATGAATCGGATGAGTCGCCGCGGAGCTGCGCCCGCTGCGGTGGTCGCCACGGGGGATCGCACGTGAACGCATCGCCGGATATTTCGATTCTCATCTGCACACACAACCGCGCCGATGTGCTGGCCCAGACGCTCGACAGCCTCGCGGCGATGCGCATCCCGAGCGGGGTCGGCGTCGAGGTGGTCGTGATCGCCAACGCCTGCACGGATAACACAGAGCGCGTCGTCGCGGCGAAGGCGGGATCGCTGGCTGTGCCGATGCGATGCGTGGTCGAGAGCACGCCGGGGCTCAGCCGGGCGCGCAACCGTGCACTGGCCGAGGCGCGCGGCGGGATCATGGCGTACATCGACGATGATGTGTGGCTGGAAACCGATTGGGTCGAGGGCCTGCTCGAAGCTTACAAGCGTGACGGTGCCGACATGGTCGGCGGCAAGGTCACGCTCTGGTGGCAGGCGATCGCGCAGCCCGACTGGATGGACGACCGCACGAGCTCGCTTCTGAATCGGCGTGATCACGGCGACACGGTGATCGAGCTCTTTGATCCCAACGCGGCGCTGGGTGCCAATTTTTCGTTCCGGCGCAAGGTGTGGGAGGCGGTCGGTGATTTCCGGCTCGACCTGGGGCGGACCGGCAAGGACAACAACGCCAGCGAGGAATCGGAGTTTCTGGAGCGTGCGCTCAAGAAGGGGTTCCGGATGTTCTACGCTCCGCGGGCGTCGCTTCGGCACTGGGTGGCGCCGCAGCGCGTGACGCCGGAGTATCTGTGCAGCGCCGCGGTAGGCAATGCGCAATCGCGTGTGTATGCCAAGGAGCCGTTCAGATTGCGTCAGGCGGCGCGTTCTATCGTGGGGCACACGTATCTGATGCTGCGGCACCTTCCGGCGGAATCGCTGGCGGGACTGCGCGGCGACAAGCGGGAGTGGCTGTTCCACCGCATCCGACGCGTGACGGGATCGGCGGGGCTCGGCGCGGCGTTGCGCCGGACGTTGGGGTTCAAGAGATAAGCGGCATAGATGTTGGTGAGGAAGCAATTAATCATTTGTCATTAATCATTTTTCATTTTCCATTTCAGAAACGGCCAATGAAAAATGATTAATGACAAATGATTAATTCCCCGGCTCGCGATCAATCCTTGATCGGAGGACCGAGTGCGTCCGTTTCTTTGTGCGCCGCGTCGAGAACGGTCTGCCATCGCATTTCGGGTTTCGGGGCGAGGCCGAGGCGCTGGCGGAAGCGGCGTGTCCACGCGGCGGTGAAGTTCGCGGGGTTGTGGAATTCGACGAGTTTTTCAGAGGCGTGCGACGGCGTGAATCCCGCGGAATCTTCGAGCCGCTGACGGATGGAGGCGGCGAAGGCATCGGGGTCGCGGACATTCTGTGTCCAGCCGAGGCCGAGTTTGTGCGTGATCCATCCGAGCCAGCCGTAGTCGGAGGAGAGGACGGGGCGCTGCGCCGCGGCGGCGCGGAGGAGGATGCTGGCGATGCCGACGTGCGCGGGGTAGGGCGTGGCGACGACATCCAGCGCGGAGATCGCATTGCCCATCTCTGCGACGCTGACGTAGCGGTCGATGAAGTGGACCTGCCCGCGGCGGATGTGTTCGGTGAGCTCCACCTCAAGCTGCGTGCGCACCATCGGTGCGAATGGACCGGCGAGCAGCAGGCGGTCGGTCGGCTGCAGGTCGGCCGAAGCGAACGCGCGGATCAGCAGATCGATGCCCTTGCGCGTGTCCATGTTGCCGACGCAGCCGATGTAGCGGCCGTCTTCGGGCAGGCCGAGGTTCCGCCGGGCCTCGGCCTTGCCGATCGCGGCATGGAACTCGACCGGGTCGGCGAGCACGCTGCTGCGCTGCGTGATCTTTTTGCCTCCGTGGCGGCAGACCCAGTCGTAGGCCAGCACATCGACGTGGTGGAACCATGTCCACGGCGCTCGCCGCATCGCGCGCCACGAGAGCTTCTGGAGCGTGCGACCTTTGACGGTGCTCTTTGGGTATGGCGTGGTGAGATGGTGGATACAGGCCTCGGCCTCGATGTCTCCGAGGTTTGAGCCGCCCATCATGCCGAGCACCTGCGACAGGCCGTCGGCGGTGGGGATGAAGACGTGGTCGGGCTTCCACTGCACGATGGCGCTGCCGAACGCGGAGCGCGAGGCCTTGGCGGTCTTCCACGGCGTGGTGTTGGGAATGTCGATGGAGGGCTCAATGCGGACGTTGCCGGGGATCTTGCCCAGGTGTTTAAGGTGGGGCGAGCCGGGCGCTAAATCCTTGTGCGTGACGAGCACGACCTCGTAGGCCAGGTCCGCCAGCGCGGGCAGGAGCAGACGGAGATACGTCAGGCGGTGTCCGGAATAATGTCGCTCAAAAACCAGAGCCTTCATCGAAACGCTCCATCGCCTCGCCCGCCTTTTTCAGTGACGCCCCGAGTGCTGAGGCGCCGCTCCGATGCGTAAGCTATCGGCTGGAAGGCGGCACGCCAAGCCGGTCGTTAGGATAGGCGCATCACTTGTGAGCGGCGCGATGAACTGGACTTGGGCGTTTTATATCAGCGGCTGGATCGTGATGATCGTGATGATCCCGATCGTCATGCGCCGCAAACGTCCGACGGTCGGCACGGTCTGGCTGCTGCTCATCTTCTTTCAGCCCTGGGCCGGGGCGCTGCTCTACACGATGTTCGGCGAGAACCGGCTGCCGCGGCGACGCATCAAGAAACACAAGCGCATGCTCGCGGCATGGCGCTCCGTGGCGAAGCTGGGGCAGACGCAGCCCAACGTGGTGCATCCGCTCATCGATCCCGCGCACGTCGGTCTCGTCAAACTCGCCGAGAGCCTCGGCGAAAATCCCATCATCGGCGGCAACGATGTCGAGGTGATCGGCGATGCGGCGGAGATGATCGACCGCCTCGTCGCGGAGATCGCCGCGGCTAAGCACCACGTGCACCTGCTCTACTACATCTATGAAGCAAGCCCGGCGGCAGAGCGCGTGACCGAGGCGATGGCCGCGGCGGTCAAGCGCGGTGTGGCGTGCCGGGTGTTGGCTGATTCGGTGGGGTCGTGGTACCTGTTCGGCAAGATGGGCACGGCGATGCGTGAGCAGGGGATCGAACTGGTCGAGTCGCTGCCGGTCAATCCGTTCCGTCGCCGCTTCGCGCGGCTGGACCTGCGCAATCACCGCAAACTCGCGATCATCGACGGCGCGGTGGCCTACACCGGTTCGCAGAACATCAACGATCCGGTCTTCGGTTCGCGCAAGCTGCCCTGGTACGAGATCACGCTGCGGCTCACCGGCCCGGCGGTTTTCCAGTTGCAGAATATGTTCCTCGAGGATTGGTACTGCGACACGGACCAGGTGCTCGACACTGCGGACCTGTTCCCCGGGCCGGTCGTGGCGGGGGAAGCCCCGGTGCAGGCGCTGCCCAGCGGGCCGACGTATCCGACGGAGAACTATCAGCAGTTGGTGATCGAGGCGATCTATGCCGCCCAGCGGCGAGTTGTGATCACCACGCCCTATCTCGTGCCCGACGAGCCGTTCATGCAGGCGATCCAGTCGTGCGTCCTGCGCGGTGTGCGTGTGCAGGTGATCGTGCCCAAGTCATCGGATCAGTGGTTGACCGACATCGCCGGACGCGCCTTTTTCAGCAGCCTGCTGGGCATGGGCGTCGAGGTCTACCAGCACACGCAAGGCCTGCTGCACTCCAAGACCATGACGATCGACGAAGGCTTTTCGCTGGTCGGATCGAGTAATTTCGACATCCGTTCCTTTACGCTGAACTTCGAGATCAATCTGCTGCTCTACGGGACCGAGGTGACGTCGCGCGTGCGGAGACTGCAGGAGTCGTACATCAGCCAGTCGGAGCAGGTGACGAGCGAGCAGTGGTGCAAGCGGCATTTCCTGGCGCATTTCGTTGATGGGTGTGCGCAGGTATTCAGCCCGCTGCTCTGATGTCCCTCTGCGGACGCACGCGGCTGTCACTAAGATGGTCGCATGAATCACGCCGGTCACGAACACGGGCATGCGGCGAGCGGCACACCGGCGATCGACCCGGTCTGCGGCATGACCGTGGACCCGGCGACCGCGAAGTTCAGTTCGCAGTTCGACGGCCAGGCATTCTATTTCTGCAGCGGCGGGTGCAAGACGCGTTTCGACGCCGACCCGCAGAAGTTTCCGCAGAGTGGGCCGGTGGGCATGGAGCACGACCCGAATGCGAAAGCGCGGACCGATGCGCCGCCGGGGAGTTGGACGTGCCCGATGCATCCGGAGGTGATTCGGCCCGGGCCGGGCGATTGTCCACTTTGCGGGATGCCGCTGGAGCCGATCGCGCCGACGGGCGATGAGGTTGATCCCGAACTGGAGCGCATGGTGCACCGGTTCTGGGCATGCGTGATTCTCGCGGCGCCGGTCGTTTCACTGGGCATGGCGGAGATGGTTCCGGGCTATCGCGTGAGCCATAATTGGATGCTGATCCTGCAATGGGTACAGATGATGTTCGTGACACCGGTCGTGCTGTGGGGCGGGTGGCCCTTCTTCCGGCGTGGTTGGGCATCGGTCGTCAATCGCAGCCCGAACATGTGGACGTTGATCGCGCTGGGCGTCGGCGTGGCGTACGGCTTCAGTGTTTATTCGACGCTGCTGCCTCAGACTTTGCCGGCGGCGTTTCTCCACGCCGGGATGGCGCCGGTTTATTTTGAGGCGGCGGCGGTGATCGTGGTCTTGGTGTTGCTCGGTCAGGTGCTCGAGGGCAGGGCACGGAGCAAGACCAGCAGCGCGATCCGTGCGCTGCTCGATCTCCGCCCGCCGACGGCGCGGCGGATCACCGGCGATCACGAGGAGGATGTGCCGCTCGGTGGTGTGATGGTCGGCGATCAACTCCGCGTGCGGCCCGGCGAGAAGATTCCGGTGGACTCCGCGGTGCTCGATGGCGCCAGTTCTGTTGACGAGTCGATGGTGACCGGCGAATCGATGCCGATCGGCAAGAAGGCCGGTGACCGTGTGATCGGCGGGACGGTCAACGGCAGCGGCAGCTTAACGATCCGCGCCGAACATGTGGGAAGCGACACGCTGCTGGCTCGAATCGTGCAGATGGTCACCGAGGCGCAGCGGAGTCGGGCGCCGATCCAGAATCTCGCCGACGCTTTCGCGGCGTGGTTCGTGCCCGCGGTGTTTGCGGCGGCGGTGGTGACGCTGATCATTTGGGCGACGATCGGGCCGGCCCCGCGGCTGGCCAACGGTCTCGTCGCGGCGATATCGGTGATGATCATCGCGTGCCCGTGCGCGCTGGGGCTGGCCACTCCGATGTCGATCATGGTGGGGGTGGGGCGCGGGGCACTGGCCGGCGTGCTGATCCGCAGCGCTGAGGCGCTGCAGGAACTAAGGCGTGTTGACACATTGGTCATCGACAAGACAGGCACGCTGACCGAAGGGCGGCCGGCGTTGGTGACGGTCGAGGCGGTGCCCGGCGTGGATACCGACGAGATGCTGCGTCTCGCCGCGGCGGTAGAAAGAGCAAGCGAACATCCGGTCGCGGCGGCGATCATCCGCGAGGCGGAGCAGCGGAAACTCGGGCGCGCCCCCGTCGATCAATTCGAGTCACACGCCGGTCGCGGTGTGAAGGCGATCGTGCTCGGTCGGCGCGTCGCCATCGGCAACGCGAAATTGATGAGCGAACAAGGCATCGATTTCGACGTGCTCGCCGGAGGTGCCGATCAGATTCGCGGCGAGGGGCAGACGGCGCTGCTGGTCGCGATCGATGGTCGCGCGGCGGGGTTGTTGGGTGTCGCGGACCCGATCAAGTCGAGCACGCCGGAGGCGATCGCACAGCTTCACGCATTGGGACTTCGCATCGAGATGCTCACCGGTGACAGCCGGTTGGCGGCCGAGAGCGTCGCGCGGAAGCTGGGCATTGATCACGTGATGGCGGAGATGCTGCCGCCGGACAAGCTCGCGTACGTCAAGCGGCTTCAGGGCGAGGGACGCATCGTGGCTGTAGCGGGCGATGGCGTGAATGATGCCCCGGCGCTCGCCGCGGCGGACGTCGGCATCGCGATGGGCACGGGGACCGATGTGGCGATGCAGAGCGCGGGCGTGACGCTCGTCAAGGGCGATCTGCGTGCGATTGCGAGGGCGGTGATGCTCAGCCGGGCGACGATGGCGAACATCAAACAGAATCTTTTCCTCGCGTTTGCGTACAACACGCTGGCCATCCCGATCGCCGCGGGCGTGCTCTACCCGGTCACGGGCATGCTGCTGAGCCCGATGATCGCCAGTGCGGCGATGAGCCTGTCGAGCGTGAGCGTCATTTCCAACGCCCTGCGGCTGCGGAAAATCAGGCTCTGACCTCATCGCAGGTGTTCGCGGGTTAAAGTTTTGCACAGACGAAGGGTTTTCCCGCAATCGTCTATTGGCGCAACCGATCCGACCCATTAGAATCCGAATCGACGCAGCCCTTTAGGTTGTTTGAGTGGCGGGCAGTCAATCGGCGGGCTGGTGGGCTCGGCGATCGGTTCTAAAAGATTCTGTGACTTGTCGAAAAGGGGAATTACCTTGGCATCACGACGCGCGATGGGTTTGAGTGTCATTCTGTTCGTGGCGATTCTCGCTTCGGTCGGCGCCACGTCCTACGGCCAGAGCGAGCTCGACAAGTTCCAGCGCACGCTCGAACAGATCCAGCGTGACAACCGTCTGCTGGTCGATCCCGATGTTCCGGTCGATCAGCGCACGCTCTTCGACGCCGGTGGATACCTGTCGTTCTATTTCTTCTCCATCGACGATCTGAACAACCACAACCACGTCCTGCGCCAGACCGACCTGAACCTCTACGGCCGCGCGAACATCGACGGCGTACACGAATTCTTCGTGCGTGGCCGCGTCGCCTACAACGATTTCAACGACGGCGACAGCTTCGACGGCAAGGGCGATGAGTGGGATGGTCCGCACCTCGATCGCGCCATCTACCGCTTTGACCTCGCGCGCTACTACAGCGCTTACGAGGGACGCACCGTCAACTACAACCTCGTCGTCTCCGGCGGCCGGCAGCTCGTGAACTGGGCCAATGGCCTGGTCCTCAGCCGCGATATCGATGGCGCCCTGATCACCGCGTCGTACGAAAAATTCTCCTTCCAGTTCCTCGGCGGACGCACCGTTGAAAATCAGTTCGACATCGATTCCTCACGCCCGAATTTCAACGACCACACCGCCCGCAACTTCTTCGGCGGCATGCTCAGCTACGACCTCGAATCCAAGCACCACCCCTTCATCTACGGCCTCGCCCAGGCCGACGACAACCCCGACACGACCGTCACCAACGGTTCGGGAGTCGTCACACACTTCGAATACAACAGCTACTACCTCGGCATCGGTTCCACCGGCACCTTCGGCGACCATCTGCTCTACGGCATCGAAGGCGTTTTTGAAGGCGGCAGCACCCTGAGCAACTCCAACATCGCCTCCGGATCGCAGACCAGCGACAGCATCGCCGCTTGGGCCCTGGACGGCCGGCTCGACTACCTCTGCAACGATGCCAACAACTCACGCTTCAGCGCCGAAGCCGTTTTCGCATCCGGTGACAACGACCGCGAGCTGAGCACCACCAACACCTTCGGCGGCAACAAGTCCGGCACGACCGACAAGGCCTTCAACGCCTTCGGCCTGATCAACACAGGCCTCGCCTTCGCTCCGCAGGTCTCCAACCTCGCCATGCTCCGCGTTGGCGCCTCGACCTATCCGATGGCCAATTCCGAGTGGTTCAAGCGCCTCCAGATCGGCGCCGACCTCTTCGTCTACGGCAAGGTCAACAGCGACGCCCCCGTCGGCGAGCCCTCCAAGAGCGGCCACGAGGGATACCTAGGCTTTGAAACCGATCTCTACGCCAACTGGCAGGTCACCAGCGACTTCTCCTTCTCCCTGCGTTACGGCGTATTCTTCCCGGGCGGGGCGCTCGACAGCCAGCACGATCCCCGCCAGTTCCTGTTCACCGGTGTCACGCTCGCTTTCTGAAAATCAATCTGACGGATGGAGAATACAGTCATGAAAAATTTCCTCACGCTCGTCGTCCTGATGTTCGCAGCGGCAGCCTTTGCCGGATGCCAGTCCACTCCCGTCGCCGCGCCGCTGACCGAGAAGCAGGCCGCTGATGACGGCGCCGCCCAGATGGAATTCTGGCACACCCTGGCCAACCGGCCGATCACCAGCAACGATGAAGCGTTCCACGCGATGCTCCTCTTCATCGACGGCAAGGATTCGGCCCCCGACTACGCCCACCGCGTCGATTTCCTGAAGATGCGCGGCATCCTGCCCGCTTCCTTCAATCAGCCCGGCGAGGTCGCCGTCCGCCGCGGCATCTTCGCCGTCGCAATCGTCAAGGGCCTGGACATCGGCGGGGGCGTCGTCATGCACGCCCTCGGCCCCTCGCCGCGCTACTCGCTGCGTGAACTGCAGTACAACGGCCTCTTCCCCGAAAGCAGCGAGAACCAGTCGTTCTCCGGTTCCGATTTCGTCGCCATCATCGGTCGCATGGAAGACCTCGAAAAGGCTGCCGTCACCACCAACCCCGCCGGTCAGGCCGCCCAGACCCGGCGCGATGTCGTCGCCCACTTCGATGATCTCCGCCGCGCCATGCTCGCCCAGCAGGAGATCGCACACTGGGATATCGCAAACGTCATCGCACACCCCTATGGCGGCTCCGCCTCCGGCTCGCCGGTCCTCGGCTTCGGTCCCGTCACCGTTGCCGCCGCTGATCCCGCCAAGCCCGATGCTGCTCCCGGCGATGCCGCGGCCGCTCCCGCCGCAGGCGAGGGCCTCAAGGCCACCGTCACCGGCGTCCAGGGACTCGTGCAGTATCGCGCCAAAGACGGCGATGCATGGCAGCCCGTGAAGGTCGGTCTCGTCCTCGACCAGGGCGCCGAGTTCCGCACCGCGCTCCGCAGCGTCGTCATGTTCACCACGCCCCCCGGTAACACCGTCAAGCTCGACCGCCTCGGCACCATCAAGATCGTTGATGCCATCAAGACGGACGGCAAGAGCAAAACGAACCTCGGCATGAAATACGGCGTCAGCGAAGTGAAGGTCGAAGCTGGCGGCCCCGAGCACGAGACGGTCATTGCCACTCCCGGTTCGACGCTCGCCATCCGCGGCACCACCGGCTGGGTATCCTCCGGCGGCCGCTCCTTCCCCGACCAGATCCGCGTCGCCGATGGCCGCGGCTCGCTGACGACCTCCAACGGCAAAAAGTACGACATGAGCGGCAAGGGCCAGGACGCGACGACCAACACGGATGTCGGCAGTCCCGGTGAACTCTCGCTGACCCATGCCGCGTTCAATCCCTTCCTCTCCGGCCAGGCCGAAGCAGAGCAGCAGCTGACCAATCTCTATCCGTCGGGCACCCAGCAGCTCCGCCAGGCCGGCATCACCGGCGGGCAGTTGGCCGTCAACACGCCTCCGCCCAGTGGCGGCACCCAACCGCCCATCGAACTCGCCGGTCGGCTCAACTTCATCGTCAGTTGGCAGGGAACCGTTGACATCGATTCGTTCGTCATCTCACCGCTCAACGAGGGGCTGACCGTGTTCCCGTCCGGCGGCATCCCCGGCTTCAGCGGGAACATCGGTCCCGCCCGCACCACGCCCAGCGGCGGCGCCGTCGACCGCGACGATACCAGCGCCAACGGCATCGAACAGCTCTTCTGGAACACCAACTTCCCCAACGGAACCTATACCTACGGCGGCCGCTACTTCGGCGGCAGCGGTCCCGCGGTCATCACCATCGACGTCTTCAAAGACAACACCCGCGTTGCCCACACCGTCTCTACCATCAACTCCCCAGGCGATTTCACCAGCCACACCATCAACATCACCGGCGGCACCAGCAACAGCCCCGGCCTTGCCGCTCGCACCATCCGCGCGAAATGATGGCTCGATGATGGCGAGGGCGCCTACTCGCCCCCGTTTAGCCGCGACCCGAGTCCCCGAGGGGAGCGCTTGACGCGCCGCGCTTCGCGCTACTCGCCCCCGCGGACCTTGACCCGCCAGGAGCCTCACCGCGGTGACCAAGGTCGATCGTAAAAGAAGCCTGCAGACCGCCACGCTCGGTCTGCTCATCACCTCCTTCTTCGTCGCCAACCCCGGCGGCTGGCTCGATCCCGTCGAAAACTGGCTCTACGATCTGCGCGCGCGTGAGTGCCAGTATTTCTCCGCGCCGCCCACCGATCGACTTGTCCACCTCGATATCGACGACCGGACGCTCGACGTCATGGGCGCCTGGCCCTGGCGGCGCAGCGTCCTCGCGCAGATCATCGATGAGGTTCACGACGCCGGCGCCGAGGCGATGGCACTGGATATCATCTTCCTCGAACCCCAGCCCGGCGAGGACGAGAAATTCGCCGACGCGATCCAGCGCTTCGGCCACGTGCTTATCCCCGCACATCTGGATCCCAATCCCAAGCCCCTGCCCTCGCCGATCTACGTCGCGTCGCGTCACGCCCTCGAAACCGATCTCGAGCTCCCGCCCGCCGTCCTCCACGAAAAGCTCAGGTCGCAGGGAATCGACCCCGGCCCGCTCAACGCCGAGTTCGACGCCACCGTCATCCAGGCCCGCCGCGAGGCGATGTTCAACGCCCTCGATCGTCTGGTCCGCGGCGGCGTGGACGACCCGCAAAAGCTCCAGGCCCGCCTCATCCCCCACGATGATCCCGACACCGAGACGCCCCTGCGGCGCCTCCTGCTCAAGCAGCTCGAAGAGGTGCGCGCCCTGCGCGAGCTCGACCGCTTCACGCGACCCGTGCCGCAGGGCGTGATTCCCGCGCCGCCCGTCAACGACCCGCAGCTCACCGTCCGTACGCTCGCTCACGCCGCCGGCGCCAGCGGCTTCGTCGATTTCATCCAGCACCGCGACGGCGTCCTCCGCGACATCCCGCTCTGGACCGAATACCGCGGCCGGCTCTATCCGCAGATGGGAATGGTCCTCGCCTGCATGATGCTTCACGCCGATCCGCGCGAGATACAGATCGAGAATGACCACATCACGATCGTCGGCCAGGGCGGCGAGCGACGCATCATCCCCAGCATGATGCTCCCGGTCGGCCGTGACAACGAATACTTCGGCCACTTCATGCCCATCCCCTGGTTCGGCAGGCCCGGCCTCGGCAACTACGCCACGATGTACGACTACCCTCAGCACGTCAACATCCGGCAGCATGTCCCCGTCGTGCAGATCTTCGACCTGTCCGAGACCCGCAAAAAGCTGATCAAGAACAACGATATCGCCGACGACGCGCTGACCTATTTCTACAACGCGCTGCTCGGCAATTTTGAAAAAGAGCTCGCCGATTTCCAGAAGAACAAGCCCGGCCCGCAGGATTGGACCGCGCGGCAGTCACGCCTCGAAGTGCTCGCCAAGAGCCCGCCACTGCTCGAGCAAGTCCAGCTCATCACCGCCGATCAGACCGCCGGCAAGAAGCTCAGCGACGACGACCGCGAATTCCTCACGCGCTTTCGGATCGTGCAGACCGTGCTCAAGGCCGCGCCGGGCCTCGCCGCCGACTACGCCAAGCAGCAGAAGAAGCTCCGCGCCGATCTCTCCGGCAAGGCCGTGCTCATGGGGTGGACCGCCACCGGCGCCATCGCTGACTTCGTGCCCACCAGCGTCGATCCCAAAGCCCCTGGCGTCATCGCGCACGGAGCCGTCTTCAACGCCATCATGACCGGCGACGTCTGGCGTTCTCCGCCGCCGTGGGTCCTGCCGATCCTCACGCTCGTCATGGGCCTCATCGCCACTGCCGCCGTCACGTACCTCTCGCCCGTCACCGCGACTTTTGTCTCACTGAGCGTCGGCGTCGGCTACGCCCTAGTCAACGGCCTGCTCCTCTTCGACTACGGCAACCTCATTGTCGGCATGGCCGCGCCGCTCCTGGCGACCGGCTCGGTCTGGTCCCTCTGCGTCGCGCAGCGCTACCTCGTTGAACGCCGCGAGCGAGCCCGCATCCTCGCACGCTTCCAGACCTACGTCGATCCCGAGCTCGTCTCATTCGTGCAGGAGCACCCCGAACTGGCCACCTTCACCGGCGCGACCAGAGAGATGACCGTTGTCTTCACCGATCTCGCGGGGTTCACGACGATCTCCGAGAAATTGCAGGAACGCGTCGTCCCGCTGCTCAACCGCTACATGGGCATCATGGTCCCGCTCATCCGCGCCAACCGCGGCTACGTCAACAAGTTTCTCGGCGACGGCATCATGTTCTTCTTCGGAGCCCCGCGCGAAAATGTGAACCACGCGCGAGATTCCGTCGCCGCCGTTCTCCAGATGCAGCAGGCGATGATCCCCTTCAACCAGCAACTCGTCGCCGATGGCCTGCCCGAGATCCATATGCGCGTCGGCATTACCACCGGCAACATGATCGTCGGCGACGCCGGTCCGCCGGGCATCAGCAGCGATTACACCGTGCTCGGCGACATCGTCAACACCGCCGCGCGCTTCGAATCCGCCAACAAAGCGACCGGCACGCTCATCCTGATCCACGAACGCACCGCCGAATTGATCGGCAGCCAGTTTCTCCTCCGTCCCGTCGCCCAGCTTCAGGTCGTCGGCAAGAGCGAGTTCGTCATGGTCTACGAACCGCTGGCCCCAATGGACCAGGCGACCGATGAGCAGAAGAAGCTCGCCGAATCCACCAAGAAAATGGTCGATGCTTACATCGCCGGCGACTTCGCCAAGTGCATCGAGGAAGCCGACTTCATCGAGGGCTTCTTCGGTGTCAGCAAGCTGCCCACGCTCTACCGCAAACTCAGCAAACGCTACCTCGAAACCCCGCCCGAACATTTCGAGGGCGGAATCTCGCTGACCGAAAAGTAAAATCGGGGTGCCACTGGTCGGCGGTTCCTCCGCAGACCAGTGCTCTTTCACCTCGCCGCCGTCGCCGCCTTGTCCCCGATGCACATCAAATGTGAAGTCGTGCGGAAAAACATCCGTCCGCCCGACACCGCCGGCGTCGCCTGTGATCCCTCGCCCAGCGTGCTGCGGCCCAGCACATCCAGCTTTTCCGCCGTCGCGCGGAACACAAAGACCTCGCCGCTCCGGTTCACGCTGTAAACATTCCCGTTCACGCACACCGGCGAGCTGAAGCAAGGTCCGCCCAATCGCTCCTGCCATTTCACCTGCCCGCTCTTCGCATCGAGACACGAGGCGATCCCGCCATCGGTCACCACGAACAGCAGATCGCCGACCGCGACCGGCACCGGCACGTACGGGATGCCCTTGTCGAGCTGATACGCTACGCGGCTCTTGCCCCCGTTCGCATCGCCCGGCGTGATCGCGACGAACATCTTGCCGTTCCCGCCCTCTCCGCAGCTGGCGAAAATCATACCGCTCGCCAGCACCGGCGACATCACCGTGCGGAGCCGGAACAAATCGCCGGATTCCCAGATCATCTTGCCATCCTGAGGATCGAGCGCCGTGATGCCGTTGGCCTTCGAGCTGACGATGATCTGCGCCTTGCCATCCGCCGGCTCGTAAACGCAGGGCGTCGCATACGAAGTCTTCCATACCAACCGAGCCGTCTGCCACTTCGTCTTCCCCGTCGCGCAATCGAGCGCGTAAATGAAACTCTCGCCGTCCTGATCATCGGGCACGATCAGCATGTCCTTGTAAACGATCGGCGAAGCGCCGCCACCGTGCTCCGCCGCGAACGGCCCGAGGTCGCGCCGCCAAACCTCTTTGCCCGCGTGATCGAACGCCACGACGTTGTAATGCTCCGGCGTCGTCCACGTGTAATAGACACGCTGCTCATCGACGGCCGGGGTGCTCGAGGCGAAGGCGTTGAATTGGTGATGGTGATGCGCCGCCGCGGCGAGCTCCGCTTTCCATGCCGTCGAGCCGTCGCCGGTGTTGACGCACATCAGCGTGTGCCGGGCCGTCGCCTCATCGGCGCATGCGACGAATAGCTTCTGCCCCCAGACGACCGGCGACGAAACGCCCGTCCCCGGGAGCGCAACCTTCCACAGGTAATCGCCATCGCCCCATTTCGTCGGGATCGTCCGGGCATCGCTGATCCCCGCGCCATTCGGCCCGCGGAATCGAGGCCAATTGTCCGCGGCATCGGCAAAGCAGGCGATCCCCGCGACCAGAAGCACGGCGATGACGGTGATTAGTTGGCGCATGTGGGGTAATCTTATCACATGCGTTACACGCCGGTCATCACAATTCTTGCGCTCGCCCTGTGCATCTCCGCCGCCGTCGCCGCGGAAGTCTCCGATCTCGGCATGCGCAAAGCCGGCGAGGATTGGCCGCGTTTCCTCGGCCCGGGCGGAAACAATCAGTCGAGCGAAAAAGGCATCAACACCGACTGGGAGCACCACCCACCGCCGATCGTCTGGCAGCGCAAGCTCGGCAGCGGTTACTCCATGCCCGTGATCGCGCGCGGCCGGCTTTTCCAGTTCGACCGCGATGGTGCCGACGCTCGTCTCACCTGCCTCAATAGCGAAACAGGCAAGGAACTATGGCAATTCAAATACGCCAGCGACTTCGAGGATTCCTACGGCTACGACGACGGCCCGCGCACCAGCCCCATCGTCGATGACGACCGCGTCTACACCCTCGGCCCCGAAGGCATGCTCCACTGTCTCCGCATCGCCGACGGCTCGGTCGTTTGGAAGCTCGACACGTCCGCCAAATTCGGCGTCGTCAAAAACTTCTTCGGCGTCGGCTCGACTCCCATCATCGAGGGCGAACTGCTCATCGCCAACATCGGCGGCAGTCCGCCGGACTCCGAGCCCATTCACTCCGGCCACGTCAAGGGAAACGGCAGCGGCATCGTCGCGTTCAACAAGCTCACCGGGGCCGTCGTCTACAGCGTCACCGATGAACTGGCGAGCTATGCCTCGCCGATCGTTGCGACGATCGGCGACCGGCGGTGGGGCTTCGTCCTCGCGCGCGGCGGGCTCGTCGGCTTCGAGCCACGCACCGGCAAGGTTGATTTCCAGTTTCCGTGGCGGGCGCAGATCCTCGAATCGGTGAATGCCTCGACGCCCGTCATCGTCGGCGACCAGATCTTCATCAGCGAAACCTACGGCCCGGGAAGCGCGCTGCTCCGCGTCCGCCCCGGTGGCGTAGACAGCATCTGGCAGGACCCGCCCGGCATCCGCGCGAAATCGATGCAGTGCCACTGGATGACGCCGATTTATCACGACGGTTTCCTCTACGGCTCCAGCGGTCGCCACTCCGGCGGCGCGGAGCTCCGCTGCATCGAACTGGCCACGGGCAAAGTGAAATGGACGCAGCCGGGCCTGGCGCGGAGCTCGCTGCTCTACGTAGATGGGCATCTCATCTGTCTCACGGAACAGGGCCAGATCCTGCTGCTCCGCGCGAATCCCGCAATATTCGATCAGGTCGCCACGTTGACTCCCCGTGATGGTGAGCAGCGGCTGTTAGAATATCCCGCGTGGGCCGCACCGATTTTGTCCCACGGCCTGCTCTACATCCGCGGCAAGGACCGACTGCTATGCATGGAACTCATCCCCGCCAGGCCATGATTCGCCTCGCGCTGCTCCTCGCGTGTCTCAGCGCCGCCGCCTCGGCGTCCGCCGCGCTCGCCGCCGACAACTGGCCCGAGTACCGCGGGCCCACCGCCGACGGTCACACCGATGAGGCCAAGATCCCGCTCTCCTGGAGCGAGACCGAGCACGTCAAGTGGAAGACCGCCATCCCCGGCCTCGGCTGGTCCACGCCCGTCATCTGGGCCGACCAGATCTGGATGACCACCTCCAACGAATCGGGCACCGAGCGGTTCGCCATCTGCGTCGACAAGAACAGCGGCAAGATCACGCAAAACATCAAGCTCTTCGACGTCGCGAATCCCGAGCCCCTCGCGCAGATCAACAGCCACGCCTCACCATCGCCCGTCATCGAAGAGGGCCGCGTGTATGTCCACTTCGGCACGCAGGGCACCGCGTGCATCGACACGAAGACCGGCGAAGTCCTCTGGAAGCGCTGCGACCTGAAGCTCGAACACCAGGTCGGCGCCGGTTCCACTCCGATCCTTTTCAACGACACCCTCATCGTCCACTGCGACGGCACCGATGTGCAGTACATCATCGCACTCAACAAGCGCACCGGTGAAACGGTCTGGAAAACGCCGCGTTCGCTTGACCTGAAAAAGTTCAATCCCAACGTCCGCAAATCCTTCGACACGCCCGTCATCGCCACGGTCAAGGACCACCTCGAACTCATCAGCGTCGGCGGGCAGTGCGTCTACGGCTACGACCCGGCGACCGGCCGGGAACTCTGGCGCTTCGGCTACAAGGGTTACTCGAACGCATTTCGACCCGCCGTCGTCGGCGACATCGCGATCTTCTCGACCTGCTACGACGTAGCACATCTGGAAGCCATCCGCCTCGGCGGCACCGGCGACGTCACCGCGACGAACCGCCTGTGGACCAACATGAAAAACGCGCCGTACAAAACCTCGCCGGTGGTCGTCAATGGTTTGTTCTACATGATCAGCGACGCCGGGATCGCCACGTGCCTCGACCCGCGGACCGGCACGGAGGTGTGGAAGGAGCGTGTCGGCGGCGAGTTCTCCGCTTCGCCGCTCTGCACCAAGGGCCGAATCTACCTCTTCGATCAATCGGGCAAGTCGACGGTCCTCGCGCCCGGCCGGAGTTTCAGCGTGATCGCCACCAGCAAACTCGACGCCGGTTTCATGGCCTCCGCCGCGGTCACCGGCAAGGCGCTGATCCTCCGCACGAAAACGCACCTTTACCGGATTGAGAACTGATGCGAACTCCAAAAGACATCGTCTCGCATTTCTCGGCACCTCTCCCTTCAAGGGAGAGGTCGGCGGTCCTCCGCCGGGTGAGGGTGAGACGCGGGACATGCAGTGTGCGCCCGTGCGCGGCGCACGTTTCGTCCCGACAATTAGACCCTCACCCCAGCCCTCTCCCTGGGAGGGAGAGGGGGCGGAATCACGCCCGCCGGCTTGCCTTGCTTGTGTTTCTTTTGTGCAGCGCCGCCGCCACCGCCGACGACAACTGGCCGGAGTTCCGCGGGCCGACCGGGCAGGGGCACGTGGTCGGCGACGACGCCGCGAAGCTGCCGCTCAAGTGGAGCGAGATGGAGCACGTGAAGTGGAAGACCGCGATCCACGACCGTGGCTGGTCCACGCCGGTGGTCTGGGGCGATCAGATCTGGTTGACGACCGCGACGGAGGACGGCCGCAAGATGTACGCGGTGTGCGTGGACAAGAACAACGGGAAGATCATTCACGACCTGCTGCTCTTTGAGAACGCCAGCCCCGAGCCGCTGAGCAATCCGGTGAATTGTTACGCCTCGCCGTCGCCGGTGATCGAGGCGGGGCGCGTGTATGTTCACTTCGGCAGCTACGGCACGGCGTGCCTCGACACGGCGACCGGCAAAACGCTCTGGCAGCGCCGCGACCTTCCCTGCCGCCATTTCCGCGGTCCCGGGTCGTCGCCGATTCTCTTCGAGAACACGCTGATCCTCACCATGGACGGCATCGACGTCGATTACGTCATCGCCCTCGACAAGCTGACGGGCAGCACCGTCTGGAAAACGAACCGCAGCACGAAGTGGGATGACATCGATGCGAAGGGCCACGCCGTCGGCGACGGCGATTTCCACAAGGCGTACAGCACGCCCACGGTGTTTGAGATGGGCGGCCGGTTGCAGATGATGAGCGTCGGCGCGAAATCGGCGTTCTCCTACGACCCGCGCACCGGCAAGGAACTCTGGTCGATCCGCTTCAAGAATTTCTCCGTCGCCCCGCGCCCCGTCATCGGCAAGGACCGCGTGTACTTCACGAACGGCCACGGCCGGGCCGATCTCTACTGCGTCAAAGCCGACGGCACGGGCGATGTGACCGACACGCACGTCGTCTGGAAATACAGCAAGAACGTCCCGCTGCGCCCGTCGGTCGTGCTGGCCAATGATCTGATCTTCATGGTGGACGACAGCGGCGTGGCGACGTGCCTGGACGCCAAGAGCGGCGCGGAGGTCTGGAAACAGCGTCTCGGCACCGGCTGGCAATGTTCCGCCTCGCTCATTGATGCCGCGGGGCGACTCTATGTCCTCAGTCAGGATGGCCGGGCTTTGGTTCTCCAGGCCGGCCGCGAGTTCAAGGTCCTGGCCGAGAACAAACTCGACGACGGTTTCATGGCGTCGCCGGCGGTGAGCGGGAAGGCGCTGATTTTGAGGACGAAGACGGCGTTGTATCGGGTGGAGGAGTGAGCCTTATTTAGCCGGCGAGCTTGCTCGCCGTTGAGATGTCAGTATCCGTCGGTGCTAATGCCAATCATGACCGCATAAAAAACATTGGCAGGCAAGTGGCGTACGAGCAATTCGTTGACATTTTGGACAGCGATTAATGATGACTGCGCTGCCGTGCTCTCGCAAGACCCGGTCTCGCACGCTCCGACAATACTCCTCGCGATTGTTGACCGCTTGTACGATCGGATGGTCGTCACTCAAGCCTTCACGAGTCTTATAGCCGATCCACCCGATATCATTGTGATATGCCTCGGACTTCAATTTCCTGTGAATGGCATTGCCAACTTGTGTCTCGAAATCGGTGAGCAGATTTCCGTAGTGCGTCCAAACGTACCACGTGAGAGCGGATTCTTCGTTGTATTCCTTGCGTGGCATCGACTTCATCTTCGCTCTAACAGTTCAAGAGATCAATCACGTGCAACACGAGGTGCCTGCGATCCCTGCCGGGATCGGGGATCGTGGGGTGATCGTGACCGGGGGTGTCGCTATCGCTCAACCCCCGGCTAATGGCTGGCACCCCGCTGGGGTGCGGGAGGGCTGGATTGCGTGCGGCGTTGCCGCACGCAACGGCGGGCGAGCCCGCCGGCTAAATTGAGGAGCGGCGGGATGGGATCAGGATCGGGCACCTCTCCCTTCAAGGGAGAGGTCGGCGGTCCTCCGCCGGGTGAGGGTGAGATGTGGGGCGATTGAGTGTGCGCCGGCACGCGGCGCACGGTGCGTTCCAATGATCAGACCCTCACCCCGGCCCTCTCCCTGGGAGGGAGAGGGGGCTTCGGATCACCTCGGCACGAGGCGGATCGCGTCGCCGTGCCAGAGGACTCGTAAGGTTTCTTGGGACCAGCGTTCGGGGCCTCTTGCGGGGTCGGCGATGGAGAGGGAATTGTCGGATTTGAAGGCGAGGAGGACGACATCGTGGGAGACACCGGGCTGCCAGCCCCAGAGTTTTTGGTAGCGGGGGTCGATTTCGGGGGAGTTGGGGAGGCTGAGGCGGAGGAGGGCGGGGGAGTTGAGATTGCGGAGCTCGTCGGGTGTGATGTGGAGGATTTGCGGGGTCCAGGGTGTGGAGGCGGTTTTGAGTTTCAGGCCTCGGTAGAGGCCGAACCAGAGTGTGCCGGATTCGCGGGTGAGGCAGAGGCGGGTCATCTCGTCTTCGCTGGTGGTGATGTTGTGTTTGGAGAGGAGCGTGGCGGCGGCGGCCGGGCTGCAGGTGGAGCGGGAGGTTTGGAGGCTGACGCCCTGTCGCCAGACGTTGGAGCCTGTGGCGGGGGCGGCCCAGAGGGAGGCGTAGGCCTGGTTGACGGCGGCGAGCATGAGGGCGGAGATGAGCAGGGCCCGCCACCAGAGCGGGCGGCGGAGGGTGGCCCAGCACCAGCCTGCGAAGGCGGCGACGGCGAGCGGGACGAGGTTGCCGACGATGATGAGATTGGAGAAGGGGAGGAGCCGGGCGACGAGCGGGCTCTCACTGATAAGGATGGTCAGAAGGCAGAGGGCGAGGAGGGCGAGGCCGGTGGGGAAACGGCGGAGGGGGCCGGATTGGGCGAGATGGCGGAGGAGGGCGAAGAAGAAGATGGAGAGGAGGGCGATGATCGACAGGCCGAGGTAGATGTCGCCCATGGGATGGCTCGGGGATGGGGACGAGAGTGGGGGTCGCGGTAGGTTATGACTCTGTTTTTTACGTGCGTGGGGTGGGGGAGGTTTGGGGTTTCAGGGATTCAAGTTGGGGAGGGGGAAACCGCGAGCTATCAGCTCGCGGCTATTGGGCGCGCACAGATGTGGTTCGAAAACCGGACGTCCGGGTGGTTTCCCGGAGCCGAGATGAGCTTGAGTGGGATTCGCAGTCTTAAGGTGTGGAATCGGCGGGGAGTTAAGACGGGAGGTTCGGCGGGAGCGGTGTGCAGAAGGGGGGTGGGGGAGGGGGTGAAAAATGTCCGGTCGACGGGTTTTTGCGCACGGGGAGGGACCGCAGGATACCCGCGGGGATTCGGAGGAACCTCATCCCCGGGCTTGGGGGAGATGTGGATCAGCCCAACCGATGCAGGGCGAGTTCGTGGGCTTGGTCGTAGTAGCGGATGAGGTTGGACCAGTCGAAGTGTTCGGCGGCGCGGTCGACTTTGTTGCGGAGCTCGATGCGGTCGCGGCGGCCGAGGGAGGCGATGCGGAAGAGCTGGTCGGTGAGCTGATTCGCGGCGTCGTTGAAGCTGGCGTAGCGGCGGTTGGTGATGTACATGCCGTAGTCGTCGTGCTGTGGGAAGTGCTCCATGACGTAGGAGCCGAAGCCCGAGACGTCGGAGCTGACGGCGGGGATTCCGCGGGCGATGCACTCGAGAGGCGTGTAGCCCCAGGGCTCGTAGAAGCTGGGGAAGACGCCGACGTGGCAGCCGCGGACGAACTGGTCGTAGTCCATTCCCCAGAGCGGATTGCTGGCGTTGATGAAGTCGGGGTGATAGACGATCTTGACGGGGTCGTCGGGGTTGTTGAGCAGGTGGGCGTTGCGGAGCTGGACGAGGACCTCGTCCTTGGCGTCGTCGTACATCTCGTGGGTGACGATCGCGGGCCAGCGCCCGGTCTTCCAGGCCTGCACGGTGCGGCGGAGTCGCAGACGCCAGTAGTCATCGACGAGGTCGTCCATGCGGACCTGCCGACCGTGGGCGACGGCGTAGAAGAGCTTGTCGCCGATCTGCTCCTTGATGGCATCGCAGGTGCTGCGGAGCTCGGACATGATGGCGCGGGCCTGGAGCTCTTCGCTGGTGATGCCGTGGTAGGGCCGCTTGGTGATGAGGAAGAAGACGACGGTTCGGTTGATCTTGGCCACCTTCATGCGGTGGTTGAGCCGGGCGAGGGCTTCGATGGTCATATCGAAGCCCTTATTGGTGTACTCGTAGCGGCCGGAGGTGAAGAAGTAGAGCGTGCGGTCGAGGTCGAAGGAGTAGCTGGGGAAGAAGTGGCCCATCACGAACTCGTGGATCTTCTCCTTGTAGCGGCGGTGCAGATCCTGGAATTCGTGCAGGGCGGTGAACCGCTCGATGTTCAGGCCGTTGGGCGTGACGACATCGACGGCTCGGCCCAGCAGGTGCTGGCACTCGAAGGCGGTGACGTTGGAGACGGTGGTGAAGACGTGCGCCCCGTGGGCGCAGGCCCGCTCCAATCGCACCTGCGGCTCGATATTGAAGCGCTTCGCGTCCGTTTCCCAGTTCACGAACGGGACGTGGTCGTAGTACCACGTATCATTGCCGGCGATGTAGCGGCCGAGCATCGTGGCGTGCGTGGTGAAGACGGTCGTGACGGGGATGCCCTGGCGGCGGACCTCGGGGATCGCGGCGCCGCCCATCCATTCGTGGAAGTGCGCGATGATGGGACGGCGGTGCGCCTCGATGCGGCCCAGGTGCATCAGGAACTTCTGGACGATGTGGCCAAAGAGCACCACATCATTCATCAGCTTGTCGCCGTCGGGGATGCCGATGTGGTGATCGACCCAGAACTTGTGCCGCAGGCCGGGCAAGCGGTCGTAAGCCCAGTTGAGGTCGATGAGCACCGCGCGGGGCCGGCCCGAGACGAGCCAGTGCCCGTACATCACGCCGAAGCCCTCATCGCGGAGCAGCTTCACGGCCTGGCCGAATGGCCCGGTCAGCGGCGCTTCCTCGAACTCGACAGAGGCGGTCGCGTGGTTGTACGGTCCGACGAGGCAGCAGCGCTTGTCCCACTTCTGCATCATCGCCGGGAGCTTGGAGCGGATGACGGTGTAGATCCCGCCGACCTGGTTGACGACTTCCCACGCGACCTCGACGAGCAGCGGCTCGCCCTGCTTGCCCTTCATCTTCGACGGGTCCGGCGCGGAAGCCGACGGGTCCAGCGGCGCAGCAGGCGTCACCTGCGGCTCGGGGATCGGGATCGGCGCCGCGGACGGCGGCGGCGGGGGGGCTACGGTTTCCTTCACGCTGCTCTTGGCCATGATGGGTCTCGCCTCACGTCGCGTTTTACGCCGATCGCTTTTCGTCTCGCGCTTCGCGCTCTTCTTGTTGCGGCCCGCGTTTCGCATCGTCAATCCTCGCTAAGCATTCCAATTCGCACCGCAGAACGCAAGGCTAAAGAGCCGGAAAATGAATTTAACGCAGAGGCCGCAGAGAACGCAGAGAGATTCATTTGTTGTTCCGACCTAAAGCAGATTTTCCTCTGCGGTCTCAGCGGCCTCTGCGTTAAATTCCCCTCCGGGTTCTCAGCTCTCGGGCATGTCCACAATCCGGATGCACACCGGGGGCTGACGCACCGACGGAAGCTCCGCGATCATCTTCGCCGCCTTCGTCACCTCGCCGGCGCGGGCCTTGTGAGTCGTGATGATCAGCGGCACGTATCCGCCGTTGACCTGCTCGTGCTGCAGGACCGACGCGATGCTGATCCCGCACTCGCCGAGCACCGCCGCGATCCGCCCCAGCACGCCCGGCTGATCCTTCACCTCAGCCCTCAAATAGAATCGGCTCGTCGCTTCCTCAGCCGGGATCAATTTCATCGGCGCGTTCTGATCGGGCCAGATGTTCATGGTTCGGAACGCGTGCGGATACCAGCCGCTGGCGACGTTCAGGATGTCGCTGACGACCGCGCTGGCCGTCGGCATCCGACCGGCGCCGTGGCCGTAGAACATGCAGTGACCGACCGCATCGCCGATCACGCTGATGGTGTTGAACCCGTGACGGACCTGGGCCAGCAGTGTCGTGCTGTGAACGAAGCAGGGCTCGACGCGGAGCAGCAGGCCGTCGCCCTGCCGCTGACCGATCGCCAGGAGCTTGATGTTGTAGCCCAGTTGCTGGCCGAAGCGGATGTCCGCGTCCTGCAGCTGATCGATGCCGCGGAACGTGACCGCTTTCTCGTCGATCGCCACGCCGAACGCCAGCGAGGCGACGATGACCAGCTTCTGCGCCGTGTCCGCGCCGGAGACGTCGAGCGTCGGGTCGGCCTCGGCGTAACCCTTGGCTTGCGCCCCGGCCAGCGCGGTGGCGTAGGTGGAATTCTCTTCGCTCATCTTCGTGAGGATGTAGTTGCAGGTGCCGTTGAGGATGCCGTAGACAGCGTCGATGCGGTTGGCCGCGAGGCCGAATTTCAGGGCCGCAAGGATCGGGATCCCGCCGCCGCAGCTGGCTTCGAAGGCGATGCTGACGTTGTTCTCGCGGGCCAATGCGAACAGCTTCGGGCCGTGACGCGCGAGCAGGCTCTTGTTGGCTGTCACGACGTGCCGGCCGCTCTCAAGTGCCGCGCGGACCAGATTGTGCGTCGCGTCCACTCCGCCGGCGACCTCGACGATGATGCCGATCTGCGGGTCACGCAGCAGCAGCTCCGCGTTGTCGGTCATCACGCCCGCCGGCAGCGACACGTCGCGTTTCGCCTTCGCATCTCTCACCAGCACGCGCCGCAGCTCCAGCTTTCGGCCAAGCCGCTGCGCATACACAGCCGCCTGCTCCTGCAGCAGCTTCGCGACGCCCTGCCCCACCGTGCCAAAGCCGATGAGACCGATCCCAATGGGTTGCTGATCCAACGCGAGAATCCTCCGCCAACGGGGGTGGTCAGTTTAGCAGAAAAACCAATCCCGTCCGAACCGGCCGCCTCGGTTATCATCGATGCCGTAGCGCCCCCTCACCGGAGTTCTGCCATGCGCACCGCTCTCTTTGCGCTCGCGATCCTGATCCTCACCGCCAGCTACGCCAAGCCCGGGGATGAGGTCCCCCGAATCCCCGCGGGTAATTCCGTTCCCGCGATTTCTAAAAGCCCAACCCTCAAAACCCCCAACGGCCCCCTCCCCATCTTCCCGCCCGACAACCCGCTCAACCAGGACGTGAGCAAGCTCCCCGTCCACCCGCTCTCCAAGAAATGGGTCGAATCGATCGGCCCCAATAAACCCCTCCACCCCGACTTCGGCGTCGTCTGGAACGGCGCTCCGTCCGGCATCCCCTTCGTCCTCGTCCCCGGCAATCAGCCACGCGTCAACGTCAAATTCGATTACCCCGATGAGTCCGACCCCGGCCCGTACCCCATCCCGCCCGATGCCCCCATCGAAGGCGGCCCCAAAGCCGCCAATGACTCCGATCGTCACATCCTCCTCATCGATTATCAGAACAAGAAACTCTACGAACTCTTCCACTGCTTCCCACCCGCCGCTCCCGGTGGCGCATGGAAAGCCGGATCCGGCGCGATCTTTGACCTTGCATCCAACAAGCTCCGCCCCGCCACCTGGACCAGCGCCGATGCCGCCGGCCTGCCGATCTTCCCGCTGCTGACCCGCCACGATGAAGTCGCCGCCGGCGAGATCAACCACGCCCTCCGTTTCACCATCACCAAATCCTCACGCGGCTACATCCTCCCCGCACGCCACTGGGCCAGCCGCTCCAATGATCCGAATCTCCCGCCCATGGGCGCCCGCTTCCGTCTCCGCGCCGATTTCGACATCACGCCTTTTCCAAAATCCGCACAGGTCATCCTCATCGCCCTAAAAAAATACGGCATGATCATCGCCGACAACGGCGGCGACTGGTTCCTCTCCGGCGCACCCGACCCCAAGTGGAACGAACCCGAACTCGAAACCCTCAAAAAGGTCCGAGGCCACGACTTCGAAGCCGTCCTCACAGGCCCCACTTACACCGACAAGAACCACGAAAAATGAACAAGCTCACACCATCGCGAGGCATGGGCACTTTAGTGCCTATGAACATCTTCCTTCCCATCTTCGCGCTTCTCCTCGTCGCCTTCTCCATCCAAGCCGCCGACCCCGCCCCCAAATATCCTTTGCACCAGAACATCATCGCGACGATCTTCTGGGTCGGCGAACCCGCATCCGCCGACAACAAGAACATCGCCAACATCACCAGCGCCTGGGACGACGCCTGGCAGGAACATTTCGGCGGCTTCGACGATCCCAAAAACCGCACCGGCCACAACCCCGCGAAGTTCACGCCCAAGGAAAATCCCTTCTACTTCGCCCTGCCCTACAACGATTTCAAATCCGGCAAACGCCGCGTGGATGCGAAGGAAGTCGTGCCCTGGGCCGGTGAGAAGCAGTGGGGCAAGACCGAATCGATGTGCAAAAACCACTGGATCAAGATCACCCGCGGCGAGAAGACCTGCTACGCCCAGTGGGAGGACGTCGGCCCCTTCAAAACCGACGACGCCGATTACGTCTTCGGCACCGCACAACCCAAAAACAAATCCAACAAACACGCCGGCCTCGACCTCTCACCCGCCGCCGCCAACTACCTCGGCGTCACCGGCATGGACCCCGTCGATTGGCAATTCATCGACGCGGCCGACGTCCCCGACGGCCCGTGGAAGAAAACCGTCACGACTTCGCAGATCACCTGGAAATGATACCTGGACGGCGATCTATTTAGCCGGCCGGCTCGCCCGCCGATCCCTACACCGTCGCATCATGCGCCGGTCTTTGCCGCCTGATGTCGAGCACGCGGCTCAACTCAAGGCGTGATTTCATTCCAAAGTTCTCAAGAACTTGAGAATGAATTGTCCCCGTGGCGTGAGCTTGTGGCGCACCCAGTGACGGTCTGCACGCTTGGCCACGAGCCCCGCGATCGCCAGCCGCCGCAGGTGCTCGCAGCCCGTCTTCATCTCGACCGATGTCCGTCGGCAGATTTCATCCAGCGACAACTCCGGCTGCTCCGCGAGCAGTTCGATGAACTGGATGCGACGATGGTTGGCAAAGCCTTTGACGATGCGTTCGAGGTAATGCGTCCGCTTCTGCATGGGGGTGCTCCTGAGCAAGCAGTATCAGGTCCGGTTGAGACGCTCCGATTCAGACTCTGCGAGAAATCCGCTTGCCCTCACTCTGACACTACCGGAAATTCCAAAGTTCTCAAGAACTTAAGAACTTATTTTTCAGAAATACGGCGGACAAATGGCCGAATTTGTGCCAAATGCCGGTTAATAGGTGTCAGTTTTATTCTCAAGTTCTCAAGAACTTGAGAATGAACTCGCCGGCAACCGTTGCTCGCCAAGACCGCAAGATGGGTGAAGCAGGACGGTTAAGAAGCTCGGATGCCGGTGATGGGTTACACATCCGCGCCGGCGAAGGAGAGGTTTTCGTCCAGCCAGTCGTCGGAGCGGAGGACGCCGCGGCGCTGGCGGCGGGCGGCGGATTGGGCGCGCTTCTGGCAGTAGGCGACGAGGGACCGGGCGGCGAAACTCGCTGTGCCCTTATCACCGGCGGCGCCGGCCCAGGCGCGGAGCAGTCGCTTGGCCCACCAGGGGCAGTGACGTTTGATCAGCTCATCCTCGCAGCTGACGATCGCGGCGGCGGAGCCGGGGTCGCCCTGGCGGGCGGCGCGACCGAAGAGCTGGCGGTCGATGCGGCGGGATTCGTGGCGCTCGGTGGCGATGACGCAGAGCCCGCCGATCTCCGCGACGCCGCGTCCCAGCGCAATGTCCGTGCCGCGGCCGGCCATGTTCGTCGCCACCGTCACGCGGCCCGGCTGGCCGGCCTGGGCGACGATCTGCGCTTCCTCGGCGTGGCGCACGGCGTTGAGCACCTGCGCCTCGATGCCCGCCTCGCGCAACAGTCCGCTGAGCTTCTCACTGGCCTCGACGCTGCGCGTGCCGACGAGCACGGGCTGGCCGCGGTCGTGCATCTCGCGCACACGCTGGGCGACGAGCGCCCACCGCTGATCCGCGGTCGCCATCAGGCGGTCCGCCCGATATTCGCGGATGCTCGGCTTGTTGGTCGGGATCGCGACAACGGGCATGCGGTACGTCTGCCAGAGCTCGGCTCTTGCCTCGCGCGCGGTGCCGGTCATGCCCGAGAGCTTCTTGTACATGCGAAAAAAGCGCTGGAAACTGACGCGGGCCAGCGTCTGCTTGGGTGGCTGGACCTCAAGGCTTTCCTTCGCCTCAACGGCCTGATGCAGCCCGTCGCGCCACGTTCGGTCGGGCATGAGTCGCCCGGTGAATTCATCGACGATGACGATCTTGCCTTCCTGGATCACGTACTGCTGGCCGAGTTTGTACATCTCGCGCGCGGTCAGCGCCTGCGTGACGAGTTCCTCGCGCCGCCGCCGACCCGCCCAGATTCCGCCACGCTCGTGACAGAGATCGGCGAGCGTCTGCTCGCCGGCGTCGGTGAGCCGCACCTCACGCCAGCGGTGATCGATCTGATAGTGCTCGAGTGGCGTCAGATCCCGGGCAAACGCGGCAGCCTGCTTGTAGGCCTCGACCTGCTCGGGGTTCGGGCTGTCGCCGGAGATGATGAGCGGCGTGACGGCTTCATCGATGAGGATCGAGTCGGCTTCGTCAACGATCGCGCACTCCGTGCCGCGCATGACAAGGCGATCCGCGGGGCTTCCGGCGCCCGAGTCGCGCATCTTGGCCAGCAGCACATCACTGAGCGTGCGGGTGCGGCCCATCGTGATGCGGTCGCGGAGGAAATCGGCGGTGACTTCCTTGTTCGTGCAGTAGGTGATGTCGGCGGCGTAGGCGTCGCGGCGACCGGGGGCCTGCATGTCGCCGTCGATCGACGCGACGGTCAGCCCGCAGAATTTGTAGATCGGACCCATGTTCACGGCGTCGCGCTTGGCGAGGTAATCGTTGACGGTTATGACGTGGCATCCTCGTCCGCGCAGGCCGGCGAGCGTGGCGGGGAGTGTGGCGACGAGCGTCTTGCCCTCACCGGTGGCCAGTTCCGCGACACAGCCGTAGTAGAGCGCGATCGCTGCGGCGACCTGCACACGGTGGGGCCGCATCTTCACCTGCCGCCAGGACACCTCGCAGACCATGGCGAATGCGCGATCGACGTCGGCGGCCGTCTCGCGGCCGCGCTGCAAGATCTCGCGGAGTTCACCGGAGACCTCGCGGAGACGGGCATCGGAGAGCGGCGTCATCTCGCGCTCGCAGAGGGCGCGGATCCGCGCGGCACGCTTCATGTAGCGGCTCGCGCGGGGCATGAGGTTCTGCACCTTGCCCTCGGCCGCGGTCCAGAGCGCATCGAGCCCCTTGGGCAGGGGCGCGGGGCGGAGCGGGGCGGAGAGCGCACGCCACTGACCGGCAGGCAGCGCGGGGCGATTGGCCGCGGGCGAGGCGGTGTCGGTCGGCGTGACGGTGGGCTGGACGGTGTAGGACATGATCCGTTCTTTACGTCGGGATCGAGAAGCGTTGCTGGATGATCTGGCTGATCGCGCGGTACCACTGGACGATCAGCGGCTGCGGCGGCATGGAAAAACGCACGACGATGCGCTGACCGATGCGGAGGTCCTTGGCGCCGATGGCGTCGGGCTCGATCTGGATTTCGGTGAATGGCTCGGCGGATTTCTTGCCGTTGCGGTCGTCCTTGGACGTCGTCATCGTTCCGCCGGCGGCGTAGCTGAGCGCGGGAGAGGGCAGGTCCTGATGGGCGGCGGAAAGGATGCGGCGGATCGAACCGGTGACGTAGGTGTCGGGGCGACCTTTGACTCGCATCTCGACGGTGTCGGACTCGGCGACACGCGGGCCGAAACGCTGGTCGGCGGTGACACGGATGATGAGCGAGCAGGGGTCGGCGATGAGGCCGACGGGCTGGCCCTTGGCGATGAACATGCCGCTGAGTTGCTCGGCTTTGGGGCTGTACCACACGCCGTCGAACGGGGCGCGGATGGTGAGCGATGCGAGGTCGGCTTCGACGCGGTCACGCCGCTGCTGCAGCGCCGCAAGTTGCTCGGTATACGCCTGGACGGCGGCGGTGTCCTTGGCGCGGGCCAACTCGCGTTTGGCTTCGGCGCCTTTGATCTGTGCGTCGATGTCGTCGCGCTCGGCTTCGAGTTCGCGGTTGCTGGCGGTCAGCAGCGGCAGTCCCTTGCCATCGCCCTTCACTTCAGTGCCGGAGGCGAGCGACGAATCGATGAATCCGTCCGCGGCCATGTGGACCTGCGCGATGCGGACGGGCTCGACGATGCCCTCGGCCCGATCGCGGTCGGGCCAGGGGATGAGGCCGACGACGATGAAGACGATGAGCGCGAAGGCGGCGGTGACGCCGATCGCGCGGTTGCGCACGCGTTCCAGTTCGCCGCCGGTCATGAGATAGTGGATGAACTTGCCGACGGGCATGATGGCCCAGCCGACGACGGCGCCGATCGCCATCGCGACGCCCAGGAAGAAGAGCACCTTCGTTTGCAGCAGGTAGAAGAGGATCGCGACGCTGACGAAAACACGGTAGATGGAGGATGCGATGGCGTAGATGGTGAGCCAAAGGGGCTCGAGCTGGCCGTGCGTGGTGGACTGTGCGTAGCGGACACCGAAGATGTAGCGGCGGACGATGAAGTAGAGGTACTGTTTGCTGCGCTGCGCGAGGTTCGCGATCTCGAGGAGATCGGAGAGGATGTAGTAGCCATCGAATCGAAGTAGCGGATTGGCGTTGAAGATGACGGTGGAGACGGAGGAGATGACCATCGCGTTGTAGGCGATAGATTGGATGAGCGGATCGGTCGTGTGCGTCCAGATGAATGCGGCGAGCGAGGCGATGGTCAGTTCGACGTACATGCCCGCGGCGCCGACGACGGCCCGCTGCCACTTGCTGCGGAGCATCCAGCTGCTCGACGCATCGACATACGGCACGGGCGCGAGGACCATGAGCATGATACCGATCGTATGCACGGTCGTCGGGATGCCCGTCTTCTTGCCGAAGTAGACGCAGGAAAACGCGTGGCCCAGTTCGTGGAACGCTTTGATGATCGCAAAGGTGAAATAGAGCAGGACGAGGTTCTGGCCTTCGAGGAAGACCTCGGGGCTCGCGCCGCGCCACAGCTCGGACCAGTGCCCGGTGAGCTGATAGAAGCCCGCTCCGACGATGAGCAGCCAGATCGCGAAGCCGATGGGCGTGAAGATCCAGCCGACGAGGCCGACCCACTTGTCGAGCATGCGCTGCGGGTCAATGAGCGGGATGCGTGCGAAGAGGAAGTTGAGCAGGTACGAGCCGACCTCGCGGCGGACGCGTTTGCGGTATCGCTCGAACATCTGCTCGGAGTCGGGCGGCATCTCGGCGTGCAGCAGGTTCGAGCTGTAGAGTTGGCCGAGGAGCTGGATGACCTCGCCCTGCGTCGGCGCGGAATCGCCGAGGTGCTGGTTGGCAATGGCCCATGCGTCGGCGACAGAGCGCTGGCCGTCGAGCAGGGCGACGAAGTGGTAGGCGGTCTCATCGACGCGGAAGAACTGGTTGCTCGCGGGCTCGGCCAGGACGTGATAGATGCGGCCGCGGAAGACGTGGCGATAGCTCTGCACGGCGGAGCGCAGCCGCGGTTTCAGCGGCGCGATGCGGTGCCAGGATTCGTGGAATGTGGGGCGTTCGACGGACATGAGGATCAGATCCAGAGCTTCATGCGGACCCAGTTGACCATTTCACGCGTCCAGATCCACGCGTAGCTCCGGCGTTCGACATCGATCTTGGCGGCGCCCTCCATGCCGGGATGGAGCCAGACGGGGGGCGTGTCGGTGAACTGGGCGCGGGCACGGAAGACATTCTTCTGGTCCACGAGGTCAGCGACGGGATCGATGCGCTCGATCTTGAAGCTGAAGTAGTGATTCGGATCGGCGACGGGGGCAAGTGTCCCGGCCTGACCGAGTTTGACGTCGATCACGCGGTCCTCGGGGATCGCCAGCTCGGCGCGGATCGCTTCGAGCGGCGCGATCTCGAAGAGCACATCACCCGCCGCCAGTTTCTTGCCGAGCTGCCTGCGCCAGTCGCCGGTGAGCACGATGCCGGTGATTGGCGAGCGGATCGTCGCGTGCTCGATGCGCCAGTTGAGCAGCGCGATCTTCGCGGCGGCGCGATCGGCCTCGGCCTCGGCGACCGAGGCTTCGCCGATCTTGCCGTCACGCCTGTAGATCTCCGCCTGCTTCTCGCTGGAGACACGCTGTGCCTCGGCATCGGCCTTCTCGAGCTTCAGCGGCGAGGCATCGATCTGCGCGAGGATCGTCTCATCCTTGATGACCTTGTCGTTGGGCTGCACAGACGCGGTGAGCAGATACCCCTCGAACGGAGCCGAGAGCACCTGCTTCTGCGTCGCCTCGATGACGAACGATGCTTCGACGCGGTACATGCCCTTGGCGAAGCAGAGGAAGATCACGGCGGCGGTGACGGCGACGGCGGCGACCTTGGCCCACGTGTGCGTCGGCCCCACGAGGATCCCGCCGGCCTGCTTGAGCGACGCTGCGGCGCGGGCTCCGATCCAGCGGTCGCGCTCGTGCAGTTCGCAGAGCCGCGGCGTGATCAGGTCGGCGGCGAGACGCAGCGTCTGCATCTCGTCGGCGTTGAAGGGGCGATCGACGGGGCGCTCGATGAGCAGCGCGCCGGTCACCTTGCCGGAGCGGCGGAGCGGGAGGCAGAGCATCGCGGCCGGGCCGTGCTTGGCCGAGAGCTGCGTCGCGGCGCGGGAGACGGTCGTCAAATCCGCGGCGGCGGGGATCATGACCTCGGCGTCCTGATCGACGCACTCCTCCATCGCCGCCTCGATCGACTGGATCAGTTCGGTCTTGCGCGTGAATTTTTCAGTGTGGCTCGTGGCGTGCAGCTTGACGACCTTGCCCTGCATGAGCCCGAAGCTCACGCGGTCCGCGCTCCAGTTGGACGCGAGCTGATTGCACAGCGACATCGCCACGGCCTTGAACTTCTGCTGCTCGTTGAGCGTGCTGATCAGGCTGCAGGCAGAATGGAGCCGCGTGATGTCGGCCCGGCGCTGCTGGAGCGTGAGACGCATCTCGTAGAGCGAGAGCAGGCCGACGGTCAGCTCGAGCCGCTGCCGCATGTCGTTGAGTCGGGCGGCTCCGACGTTGCCGACGACGAAGGCGACCAGGCCGCGCACATTGCCGCGGCCGTGGATGGGGATGAGATGGACGAATCGGCTGGGCTCCATGCCGTACAGTTCGTCGGCGGCGCGGAGCGGGAAGGTCTGGGCCTGCGCGGTGGTCAAGACTTTTGGGGCGAGTTCACCGGCCTGCGCGAGCCAGGCAGGGGAGGCGGGCTCGCCCTCGTGAGGCTGAGGGTAGATGGCGATGGGTTCGAGCGCATTGCCAGCGACGCGGAGGATCGCGCCGTTCTCGGCTGAGCCGATCTCGCACTGGACCGTGAGCAGTTCGACGAGGAACTGCTCGGGCGGGCCGTCGAATTGGATAAGGTGCTCGACAAGCTGCGAGGGGGAGACCAGTGTCCGTGCTGTCGTCGCGGTGAACTCCACCATGATTCGTGAACCTCGGTCGGGAAGTGTAGGACGGTGATCGAGCGGCGTCCGATAAAGGAATGCCCGAATCTGCGGGGAATCCCTGAAGGTCAGATCGGGTAATTGTAGTGTCCAGTTTGATTAAATCAGGGTTTTGTGGTGATGGTTTTATGAATAACCCGTAAACGGTGGAAGGTCACGATTTGATGGACCCCGTTGCGGGCCGTGGCGTTTGGCCGCGTTGAGGCGAGGAGCAAACTGTTTCCGCGGATAAGATGATGCCACCCATGCCCGCCGACGCCACCCGCCAACAACTCGAAGCCTATCTCAAGGCCATGGCCACCGCCGGGGCCTCGGACCTCTTCCTCCGCCCCGGTGTTGAGCCGACGCTCCGCATCAACGGCGAGCTCGTCGGCGCCCCGCTCTCCGCGCCGTCCGCCGAATTGATGCGCGAGCTGCTCGGCCTGCTCTTCACACCCATCGCCGCCGCCAACTTCGAGAAGTCGCCCGATGCCGACGTCGGCTGGACCTCGCCTTCGGGACGCTTCCGCATCAATCTCTTCATGCACCAGGGCGAGCTCGGCCTCGTCGCCCGGCTCATCCCGCCGATCAGCTCCGTCGATTTCGCGAAGCTCGGCCTGCCGCCGGTAGTCCTCAAATTCGCCGAGGACCGCCGCGGCCTCGTGCTCGTCGTCGGGCCCACCGGCTCCGGCAAATCCACCACGCTCGCCAGCCTCATCCATCACATCAATTCAACACGCCGCCAGCACATCGTCACCATCGAAGACCCCATCGAGTTCGTCCACGAGCCGATCCAGAGCCTCATCCATCAGCGGCAGGTCGGCTACGACACCGAAAGCTTCGCCACAGGCCTCCGCCATGTCGTCCGTCAAAGCCCCGATGTCATCCTCATCGGCGAGCTGCGCGATCATCAGACGATGGACACCGCTCTCTCCGCCGCGCTCACCGGTCACCTCGTGCTCACCACGCTGCACACACCGAGCATCGCGCAGTCCGTCGATCGCCTGCTCAACTATTTCCCCGGCGATCAGCGGAAGCAGGTCCAGGTGGACCTCGGCCAGACGCTCGTCGGCATGGTCTCGATCCGCCTGCTGCCGCGCGCCGATGGGCGCGGCCGCGTCCCCGCTGTCGAGGTGCTGCTCGGCACGCCGCTCGTCCGCCGCACGCTCGCCGAGGGCCGTTTCATCGAGCTCTACGACCTGATGAAACGCGGCCGCGAATACGGCATGATCACGCTCAACCAATCGCTCGTCGATCTCGTCCGCTCCGGCCTCGTCGATGAGACCGATGCCCTGCTCCACTCCAACAACCCCGACGAATTCCGCCTTCTCATGCAGGGCCTGACCACCGGCATCGACTCGATCGATCGGCGGAACGAACAACGCACGCCGCAGAAGCAATAGCAATAGCCGGGCGGCTACCGCCACCCTGGTCATCCGCCTTTTCCACGCAACGAGGCAACGCCCCCATGGCTTACAAACGCCCCGCGCCGCCGATTCTCGTCACCGAGACGCCCGACATGAAGATGCTCTTCGAGCACGCCGGGGCGATCGGCGCCAGCGATCTGCTCATCACCGCCGGCTCGCCGCCGACCGTCCGCGTCGATGGGGAGCTGCACGCCGCCGCCGAAAACGTGCTCACCCCCGCCGATACACACAGCCTCATGAAGAGCCTGCTCAACGAGACGCAGCAGGAGGCGTTCGAGCGCAACCGCGAGCTCGATTTCTCCCTGGCCGTCACCGGCAAGCTCCGCTTCCGCGCCAACGTCTACTACCAGAAGGGGGCCGTCGCCGGCGCGTTCCGCCTCATCCCCCGGATCATCCCCAATCTCGGCGAGCTCGGCCTGCCCCCGGCCATCGGCGAGCTGACGCTCCGGCAGCACGGCCTGATCCTCATCACCGGCGCGACCGGCTCCGGCAAGTCCACCACCCAGGCCGCGATGATCAATCTCATCAACCGCACCACGCGCTGCCACATCGTCACCGTCGAGGACCCGATCGAGTTCGTCCACGAAAATCTCCAGAGCATCATCGACCAGCGCGAGGTCTACGCCGATACGCTCAGCTTCTCGAATGCCCTGAAATATGTGCTCCGGCAGGACCCGGACGTCATCCTCGTCGGCGAGATGCGCGACATCGAGACGATCGCCGCCGCGCTCACCGCCGCCGAGACCGGGCACCTCGTCATCGCCACGCTGCACACCAATGACGCCATCCAGGCGATCGACCGCATCATCGATGTCTTCCCGCCCTACCAGCAGGAGCAGGTGCGCACGCAGCTCGCGTTCAGCCTGATCGGCGTGATCGCGCAGCAGCTCGTCCCGCGCGCCAACGGCCGCGGCCGACTCCTCGCCGCCGAGGTCCTCATCAAGAACCACGCCGTCGCCAACCACATCCGCGAGGGCAAGACACACCAGACGCGCGGCCTGATGGAAGGCGCCAAATCCGAGGGCATGATCACGCTCGACGCCCGTCTCCGCGAGCTTTACGAAGCGGGCATGATCACGTTCGAGGAACTCGCCGGTCGCGTCACGTCGCCCAGTGTTTTGACGCAGGTGCGCAAACCGTCGTCGCAGAGCGCCGCGCCGCCGTCGCCCGCGAAATGATGCGCAAGTCTCGCGGAAAATCCGGCGCACGCTAATCTAGTCACCCGTGAACACGCCCGACGCACTGCCGATCCCCGATGCGCCGTTTGTCGCGATCATCGCCAACCCGTTCTCCGGATCGCGGAGCAACAAGGAGCATGTCGCGGCGCTCGTGGCGGCGCTGCGGGCCGAGGGGCTCGAGTCTCGTTCGATGTGGGGACGCACCGCGCTCAGCGATGCGGCGAAGGATCCGAATTTCGCCAAACACTGCCGCTGCATCGTCGCCGCCGGCGGCGATGGCACGGTCAGCGGGGTGATCAACAGCGATCCCGCCGTGCCGATCGTGCACATGCCGCTGGGCACGGAGAATCTGTTCGCCAAGCATTTCAAGCACAGCGTCGATCCGCGCGCGATGTGCCGGATCATCACCAAGGGCCGCAGCATCCCGGTGGACCTGGCCCGTGCCAATGGCCGCCGTTTCGCGATCGTCGCCAGTGTCGGTTTCGACGGCGAGGTCATCCATCGGCTCCACGCCTGGCGGGCCGCGAACCCCGACAAACTCAAGCGCGTACGCCGCATCACCTACGCCCGCCCCATGACCGCCGCGTTCTGCGGCTACAAATTCCCGCAGCTCGACATCGAGGCCGACGGTGAGAAATTCTCCGGCTGTCTCGCGATGATCTTCAATCTTCCCCGGTACGGCGTCGGCCTGCCCATCGCGCCGCTCGCCACCCCCGACGACGGCCTGCTCGACTACTTCGTCGCCGAAAAGCCCGGCGTCTTCCGTCTTTTCGGTTACGCCGCCTCGCTCTTCACCGGCGGCATCGCCCGCCGCCCCGATGTCCACCGCGGCCGCGCCAAACAGATCCGCATCCGCCTCGCCGACTCCGAAAAAAATCCCGCCCCCATGCAGATCGACGGCGACGACGCCGGCTTCACCCCCGTCGACATCAACGTCGAACCCGCCGCGATCCGCGTGCTCGTCGATCCCTGACCCCCACTTTGCAGTGCAACACAGAAAAGTAGTCGAGCTTTTACCGTCCCCGCGTTCCGCCCGCCGTGATTCAACGCCGGGATTCATTCCAAAATTCTCAAGAACTTTGGAACATTCTCAAATTCTCAAGAATTCAAGAACATTCTCAAATTCTCAAGAATTCAAGAACATTCCAAAGTTCTCGAGAATTTGAGAATGAAACGATCTCGCGGGTCGCACATTCACGGATTCGAAGAAATCTTGCCGATGAATGGGTAAAATGGTTCGTGAAATAATTCACAAATGGCGGGGTCGAGCCCATGGAACGCAAGAAGATCGTGATCGTCGGCGGGGGGTTTGCCGGGGCGTACTGTGCGCAGCGGCTGGAGAAGCTGCTGGGCGAGGCGGCGCAGGATGTGCTGCTGATCGACCAGAACAATTATTTTGTGTTCTATCCGCTGCTGATCGAAGCGGGGACGGGCGCGCTGGAGCCGCGGCACGCGGTGGTGTCGCTGCGCTCCTTCCTGCGGCGGGCGCAGTTCCGCATGGCGACGGTGACCGGCGCCGATTTCGCCGCGCGGACGCTGGAGTATCGCACGGCGGACGGCGATCCGGCCGCGCTGGAGTATGAGCACCTGGTGATCGCGCTGGGGAGCGTGACGCGGCTGCCGGACATCCCGGGCCTGCGCGACTTCGGGTTCCAGATGAAGTCCATGGCCGACGCGGTGGGCCTGCGTGACCGGGCGATCCAGATGCTCGAGAGGGCCGACGCGGCGACCGATCCGGAGCATCGGCGGGCGGTGCTGCACTTCATCGTCGTCGGCGCGAATTTCACCGGGTCGGAGCTCGCCGGTGAGCTTCAGACTTTTATCCGTGAGGCGGCGCGGAACTATCCGCGCGTCAATCCGAAGGATTGCCGGGTGACGATGATCGAGCGTGAGCCGCGGATCCTCGGGGCGCTCGACGCGGACCTCTCCGATTACGCGGCTCAGAAGATGCGTCAGCGGGGCATCGAGATCCTTCTGAGCGAATCGGTGACGGAGGTCGCTGCGGATCACGTGAAGCTTTCGAGCGGTCAGCGGGTCGATGCGATGACGACGATCTGGTGCGCCGGCATCGCGCCGCCGCCGCTGGTCGCGGCTCTGGGCTTGCCGACGGATAAGCGCGGCTACATCGTCTGCGAGCGTGATCTGCGGGTGAAGGGGATGGGCAACGTGTGGGGCATCGGCGACGCTGCGGTGAACACCGATGCGCAGGGCAACGCCTACCCGGCGACGGCCCAGCACGCGGTGCAGGAGGGCTACCGGTGCGCCGCGAACATCGCGCAGGTCCTGCGCGGCGGGCCGACGAAGCCGCTCGATTACGCCAACCGCGGATCGCTGGCGGCGCTGGGCTGCCGGACGGGCGTGGCGAAGGTGATGGGCATCAAGCTCTCGGGTCTGGCGGCGTGGTTCATGTGGCGTACGGTCTACCTGATGAAGATGCCGGGCACGGGGCGGAAACTGCGCGTCGCGCTGGATTGGACGCTGGACTGGTTTTTCAGGCGGGACTACGTGCAACTTGGGGTTCACCGGTCGATGGGCCGCACGACGGAATCGTCGGTGGCAACGAGCGCCGAGACGACCCGGCTGTGATTGCCGCGCGTGTTGCGGGGAAATCTCATCCGCACGGCGGCGGCGGTCCGATACGTGATTGAGATCACGCTGTCTCCGGATTTTCTCTCATGCGCTGGACAGGATGGGCACTGACGATTGGAGCCGCGGCGCTGCTTGCGCTGGCGGGGTACTGGCTGCTGCGCGGTGACGGATCGACGACGGCGCGGAGCAACACCCCGCTGGGTCAGGAAGTGTACGTCTGGCAGCGTCGGTGGGACGACTCGCTCAAGTCGGCGATCCGTGAGCACGCGGCGGAGTTTGGCCGGATTGTCGTGCTGCATTCTGAGGTCGCGTGGCAGGGCGAGAAGATGGATGTGGTGCGCGTGCCGGTGGATTGGCGGACGCTCAAGGCGACGGGCCGACCGATCGGGTTGGCGCTGCGGATCGGGCCTTACCGCGGCGACTTTGCGGCGGCGAGCGATCGCGTGGCGGCGCTGGCGGCGGAGATGGTCGCGGCGGCGAGGCGCGGCGGCGTCGAACCCGCGGAACTGCAGATCGATTTCGACGCCGCGTCCTCCAAGCTCGACGGCTACCGCCTCTGGGTCACGGCGGTCAAACAGCGCCTCGCGCCGCTGGCGGTGACGATCACGACGCTGCCCACCTGGCTGACGCAGAAAAACTTCCCCGCCCTGATCGCGGCGGCGGACGGCTACGTGCTGCAGGTCCATTCGCTGGCCCGGCCGACGGGCATCAATGATCCGATCGTGCTCTGCGATCCGGTGCGGTCGCGGCAGTGGGTCGAGGCGGCGGGGAAGCTCGGGCGTCCGTTCCGTGTCGCGCTGCCGACGTACGGTCACCTCGTCGCGTTCGATGCGACGGGCAAATTTGTCGGCGCGGCGTCTGAAGGCGGCGGGGGCTGGCCGCAGGGCACGCAGGTCAAGACGATCCGCTCGGACGCGGCGGCCATCGCGGCGATGGTGCGGGAGTGGCGGGAAAACCGTCCGGTGGGGATGGGGCAGGTGATCTGGTATCGGCTTCCGGTCGAGCGCGATGAGCTGAACTGGCCGTGGGCGACGCTCGCGGCGGTGATGCGGGGCGATGCTCCGCAGGGCCGATGCGAGGTGACGGTTCGCCGCACCGAGCCGGGGCTGGTCGAAGTGGTGTGGGTCAACGACGGTCAGCAGCGTGAGGCGCTGACGCGCGGCGTGGAGCTGCGGTGGAGCGGCGCGCGGCTGATCGCCGCGGACGGCCTGGCGGGCTACGCGGCGGAGGCGGCGACGGACGGAGCAATTCGAATCAAACCGATCAGCGGCGCCGCGGAGCTGGCGCCGAAGCAGAGCCGCGCGGTGGCGTGGCTGCGATTCGATCACGACACGGAGGTCACGACTCATGTATTGCCCGGCGATGATTCGGCGGCGGCGGAGTGAACGGTCCACGCGGTTTTCGCTGCGCGCGGCGGCGGTGATGTTCAGCGGCGCGGCGGCGGTGCTGCTGGGCATCGGCGGTGACACGCGCGCCTGCGGGCCGTTCTTCCCCAACTCGATCGTGCGCAGCGATGAGTGGTTGACGAGTGCTCCGGTGGCGGATTTTTATCTGGAACTGAAACGGGTCGGCGTCAAGGGGCCGCGCGGCTTTGAGGCGAAATTGGGTGATGCGGGACCCTACAAACAGACCGCGGCAGTGGCGCAGTCGGACCTGGAATCGGCGCTGCGCGACACGTCGATGGCCGAGGCGGATCGGAAGCAGCTGCTTGAACAGCACAAGAAGTACGTCGATGTGCTGCAGGATCGGGCGGCATTGCGTGACAACAAGAGCTATCAGGTTCCCGAGGAAAAGGGGCGGTATGACTTCCCGGCATTTCCGGAGGGCTTGCCGAGGGAGTTCGATCTTTATCTGCGCGGCGCGACGGCGTATCACAAGGGCGAGATCGTCGCGGCGCTCGAATCGTGGAGCGAATTGCTGCGGCTGCCACCATCGCAGCGGAAATGGCGGACGACTTGGGCGGTGTACATGATCGGGCGGACGTGTGTCGGGATCAACGCGGCACAGGCCGATGCGTGTCTGGAGCAGGTTCGGGTGCTGTCGCGCGCGGGGTTCAGCGACAATCTGGGCCTGGGCGTCGCGAGCCTCGGCTGGCAGGCGAAGGCGAAGCTGGACCTGAAACAGTATGAGGCGGCGATTTCGCTCTATCTGATGCAGGTGGACCTCGGCGGGCTCTACGCGGTCGAATCGTTGCAGGATGTGATGCGTGTGGTTTTCCGCGGCGATGCGGCGCTGCTCTCGCGGTTCGCCGCCGATCCGGTGAGCCGTGGCGTGGTGACGGCTTTCCTGCTGGCGCGCGGCGGTCGGTTCGGGCCGAGCGTCAAGAGCGAGCACGTCCAACGGTGGCTGTCGGAGATGGAGCGGCTCGGTATCCGCGACGCGGCCGGGGCCGGTCGGTTTGCGTGGATCGCGTATCAGGCGAATGATTTGGCGAACGCGGACCGCTGGCTGGTGCGCGCCGATCCGAAGTCGGCGATGACGCAGTGGGTGCGAGCGAAATTGTTGCTGCGAGCCGGGAAAGTGGACGCGGGGATCGAGGCTCTGGCGGCGGCGAGCAAGGGGTTCCCGGCGGATGAGACGTGGGACACGTCGCGGTGGGGGGACCGGATCGAGGAGATGGAATCAGGCATCCGCCCGCGAACCGAAGCGATGGCGGAACTGGCGGCGCTGAAGCTGGCGCGCGGGCAGTACACGGCGGCGCTGGACCTCATCATGCACAGCGGCCGGTATTGGGAGGATGCGGCGGAGATTGCCGAACGTGTGCTCACGGCCGACGAACTGATCGGGTTTGTCGATGCGAAGTATCCGCAGGCTTCAAAGGCATTAGTGAAGGATTCATTTGGGCGGGCTGTCGATCGATCCGCTGGCGACGGGTTGCGGGATCTGCTGGCTCGGCGATTGGTCCGCATCGGACGCTGGAAAGATGCTCGCCGCTACTTTGATTCGGGAATGCAGAGGGTGCTGGACGAGTACATCTCCGCGATCCGCACGGGGCATGACAGTTCACGTCCGCGATCGGAGCGTGTCGAAGCGTTCTGGAGCGCCGCGCAGATCGCGTGCAATTCGGGAATGGAGCTGATGGGCACATCGCTGGAGCCCGACAACGCCGACTGGGGCGGGAGCTATGGAGCCGTCGCCGAGGATGAGAACCATCCCAAGGCCAAACAGCCGGAGGCGAAGAACACATCGCTGCTCGCGCCCAGTGCTGATGAGACGCGGCGTGTTGAGAAGAGCGTGGCGCAGATCGAACCGTTCCGGCGCTTCCATTACCGCTATGTCGCGGCGGACCACGCCTGGGCCGCGGCGGAGTTGATGCCGGATGACGATGTGAAGACCGCCGATGTTCTGGCGACGGCGGGGAAGTGGCTGGCGAATCGGGATCCGAAGGGCGCGGACCGTTTTTACAAGGCGCTGGTCCGGCGCTGCCCGAACACGGAGCTGGGGCGCAAGGCGGATAAGCTGCGCTGGTTCCCGGGGCTCAATGAAAAGACGCCCAAGTGATGGGCGCCGCGAAGAGGCAAGCGGTCTTGAAGATTACGGGTGCTTGTAGAACGGCAGCTTGACGACCTCGGCGGGTTCGACGGTTGAGCCGAAGTCGATGCTGACCTGCGTACCGACGGCGGTCCGCGCGCTGTCGAGGTACGCCATCGCGATTGGGTAGCCGAGCGTGGGGGAGAGGCAGCCGGAGGTGATGTCGCCGATGACGGCCGCGCCGTCGGCTGATTTCACCTTGAAACCCTGACGCGGCGTGCGACGGGAATTGACCTTCAGGCCCACGAGCTTGCGCTTCGGTCCCGCGGCGGCGACGGCTTTGAGCGCATCCTGGCCGATGAACTTTTCGGGCTCGCCGTGCGTCGTGTCCTGGTCCTTGTCGAGCGAGATAGCGAAGTTGAAACCGGTGGCGATGGGATTGATGTCTTCGCCGAGTTCGTGGCCGTAGAGCGGCATGCCGGCTTCGAGGCGGAGCGAATCGCGCGCGGCGAGACCGGCGGGCACGAGGTTGACATCGCCGGCCTGGCTGAGGAAGAGCTTGAGGGCCATGCCCGTCATCTTCGCTGGGAGGATAACCTCGACGCCGTCCTCGCCGGTGTATCCGGTGCGGGAGATGGTGAGCTTGACGATGAGCAGATTTTTCGTGGCGAACTGGTAGCGTTTGAGGCCCGGGATTTCGCGGGAGAAACGGCCGATCATCTCCATGACGCGCGGCCCCTGCAGCGCGATCATGCCGGTGCTCATCGTCATGTCCTCGAACTTCGCGGCAAGGTCGCCGACGTTCGCGGCGAAGTGGGCGAGGAGTTTCTCGCGGTTCGATGCGTTGACGACCATGAGCCAGTGATCGTCGAAACGGTAGACGATGACATCGTCGAGGATCCCGCCGGTGGCGTTGCAGACGAAGGAATAGCGGCAGGAGCCGACGGCCATGTCGGAGAGCTTGCGTGTGCAGAGTCGTTCGAGGAGGCGGCGAGCGGAGCGGCCGGTGAATTTGACGCGGCCCATGTGGGAGACGTCGAACATGACGGCTCCGGTGCGGCACTGCTTGTGTTCCTCGGCGATCGAGCCGTAGTGGAGCGGCATGTCCCACCCGGCGAAATCGACCATTTTCCCGCCGTGCTCGAGGTGGTAGCTGTGGAATGGCGTCTGGTTCAAGGCGTGTCTCGCAGTGCGTTTTGAGGCGGATTTTGAGGCTGGATGTTGTCGCACAATGGGGAAAGTTTGTCCAGTTCGCAGGAGCGCCTTCCGTGTGCCACTGACAAGCGCAGTCCGCGGAGCTTGTCAGTGGCTGTTGGCACATGCGCCCAAGGCACACTGACAACCGGAGGAACCGGTTGTCAGTGGCACACGGAAAAACTCCGCCGTGTTATAAATGTGTCAATGCTCATCCGTGACGCAACCCTGGCGGACCTTCCGGCGATCGTGGCGATTTACAACGCGACGGTGCCGGGGCGGCGTGTGACATCGGACCTGGAGCCCGTGACGGTCGCGCAGCGGCTGGATTGGTTCCACGGCCACGATCCGAAGCGACGGCCGCTGTGGGTCGCGGAGATTGATGGTGAGATCGCCGGTTACATCAGCTTCCGCAATTTCTACGGCAAGCCCGCGTATCACATCACCTCGGAACTCGGCTTGTACATCGCCGATGCGCATCAGCGCAAGGGCCTCGGCACGACGCTGCTGAATCGCGCCATCGCCGAGTCGCCGCGGCTCGGGCTGGAGAATCTGCTGGCGTTCATCTTCGGCCACAACGATCCAAGCTTGATTCTCTTCAAGCGCCACGGCTTCACCCAATGGGGCCTCTTCCCCGGCGCCGCGGAGCTCGACGGCGTGCGACGGGATTTGGTGATTCTAGGATTGAAGATCGGAAAATAGCTGGCGATCGAGTTAATCAGCGAAATCTGAGTTCAACTTTATCCAGTCCGACCACCGGCAATCCTGTGATGGCGTGCAATTCGGAGACGAGAATCTCGCCAAGCGAAGCGCGGACGAGCAGGTTGACGACGACAATACGCGCGATTGAGCTTGAAAGCTCGACCTGGGCGTTAGCCTGCAACACATATTTTTCCTGCTTAATTTCGATCTGCGCGAAGCTGTTGAAACCGAAAGTCCGGTGTCTCCATATCCAAATGAACCCCCAGCCTTCACGGATTCTGAGCCCTCGTGTATCGATCTCAAAGGTGTGGCGTTCAATCAGTGCGAGAAACGAGATGAGTACCCAGACGGTGACAAAAATCAATGGAGGAGGCTGGAGCCTGTTCCATCCAAAAACAAGCGCTCCTAAACCGGCTGCAAATAAGATCAGGGG
>JAYVTU010000154.1:0-16777 GCA_043788485.1 Planctomycetota bacterium | reverse complement strand
GGATTCCGTTCCATGGTGGCGTTCCTTCCTTGTTTGGCGACAAGTCAGAGGGACGCCACTTTTTATGCGCTGGATCAGGATCGCGCCGAGCTATTTAGCGCACATATTCTCTCCGCAATAACGATCGCCTTAGCATTGCGCATAGTCCGAAGCGTCGCGCCAATTCGCCCCTCTACGCCAACGATGATTTTGCCTTCAATTACTGCGCGTTGTTTTGCTGGCTTAGACGTCAGTTCAGTCCTGATCCATCGAAATCGCTTGCGCAATTCCTTAGGCAAATCGCGTTCTCTCACGGGTGCAAAAACAATGAATGCGTCTGACAGCCGGTCCTTGATCCCGCCCTCGCCAGTCGCAAGCGTATTTACAGCAAGGGCGAATTTTTCGGATGCATAATAGAAGTCGCCATCTGGAGTGCGGGACGGCATTTGATCGATACTAACACTACAGCGCTTCATCTGCTCATCATTCATTCGGACTTCGGGTTTCGGGTTTATTCCCGCCCCGCCGTATCGCCCCCTTCCCAAATTTCTCAATAATGCTGTCCGTCACCGCATCGAGCGTCTTCTGCTTCGCCTGCTGCGGATCGGTAAACAACCCCATCTGCCCCGCGCCCGCAGGGCCGAGGCGCTCCGCGGTGATCCCGAGCAACCGCACGGGCTGAAACCGCTCCGCCGCCCACTTGTCGAAGATCGCTTTGCCCGCGAGCCAGAGGACCTGCGTCGTGTCCGTTGCGGTGTCCAGCGTCGCCGAGCGGTTGATGGTCTGGAAATCGCCGAAGCGAATCTTGAGCGACACGCCGCGCGCCGTCAGCCCGTGCCGCCGCAGCCGCCGCGCGACCTGTTCCACCTGCTCCAGCAGCACGCCGCGAAGCTGCTCCGCCGACGTCAGATCGTGATCGAATGTCTGCTCCTGTCCGATGCTCTTCGCATCGGAGTCCGGCGTCACCGCGCGATCATCCAGCCCGCGGGCGAGCCGGAGGTAATGGTCCGCCTCTTCACCGAGCGAGGCGCGGAGGTACTGCGCATCGGCGCTGCGCAGGTCGCCGATCGTGCGGATGCCGAGTTTCCCCAATCGCTCCGCCGTCACCGGCCCGACGCCCCAGAGCCGCGTCACCGGCAGCGGCGGCAGGATGCGATCAATATCCGCCGCGCCGATCACCGTCAGCCCGTCGGGCTTCTCAAGGTCCGATGCGAGCTTCGCCAGGAATTTATTGGGCGCCACGCCGACCGACGCCGTGAGCCGCGTCTCCTCCCGCACGCGCCGCTTCAATTTCGCCGCGACCGCCGGCCCGTCGCCCAATAATTTCTCCGAGCCCGTGAGATCGAGAAACGCCTCATCCACGCTCAGCGGTTCGACCACCGGTGAAAACTCGTCAAAGATTTTGAACAGCCGATCCGACACCTCGACATAACGCCCCATGCGCACCGGCACGACGATCGCCGCGGGGCAGAGCCGCTTGGCCACCGCCATCGCCATCGCCGATCGGCACCCGCTCGGCCTCGCCTCATAACTCGCCGCCGCCACCACGCCGCGCGGGCCGTCATACCCCACGAGTACGGGCTTGCCGCGCAGCGACGGATCATCAAGCTGCTCCACCGACGCGAAGAAGGCGTCCATGTCGACGTGCAGGATGGTGCGGGCGGCTTGCATCGTTCCCGTCGTTCTCAGCGAGTCCGCGAGCGGTTCTCGTTCTCGTAATCGTAATCGAAGGGGACGAAGAAGAAGCCAAAGACCGATTACGATTACGAGAACGAGAACGAGAACGACGGGAAAACAGCCCTCAACGTCCCCTCATCGCCGCCGCCATCATGCACGTCCACCCCACCAGGAAAAGCACCCCCCCGATCGGCGTGATCGCGCCCAGCCAGAGCTGCGTCTGGCCCAGCAGCTCGGCACTCAGCGCCATCGCATACAGGCTCCCGGCGAAGACCACCGTGCCCGTGAAAAAGCACCAGCCCGCGATCGCGCTGAGCCTCGGATGGAACCGCGTCACCGCCCACGCCGCCAGCACCGTCGCCAGCGCGTGATACATGTGGTACCGCGCCCCGGTCTGAAACCACTCCATCTCGCGCACATTGAGCGTCAGAAAGTGCGCCCCGAAAGTCCCGGCCAGCACCGCCACCATGCCCAGAAACGCGCCCGCGATTGTCAGTGATCGTTCCATGGAAACAGTTTAACCGCGAAGGCGCGAAGGACACGAAGAAGAAAGGACGGGGAGGTTTAACGCAGAGGCCGCGGAGAACGCAGAGGGCAACGGATTTGATTCAGAAAAATCTTATTTTGCCTTCTTCTGCGTCCTCTGCGTCCTCTGCGACCTCTGCGTTGAAATTCCCCTCCCCTCTTCTTCGCGTCCTTCGCGCCTTCGCGGTTAAATCTCTTCCTCCGCTACAATGTGCCGCAATGAACATCGTGCTCCTGGGATATCGCGGCAGCGGCAAGACGACGATCGGGCGCAAGCTCGCCGATGAGTTGTGGAAGACGTTCGTCGACACCGATGCGGAGGTGTGCAAACGCCTCGGCGGACGCACCATCAAACAGATCTGGGACGAGCTCGGCGAGCCCGCATTTCGTCAGGCCGAGTGCGAGGTCACCGCGGAACTGCTCAAGGGCGATGAACAGGTCATCGCACTAGGCGGCGGCACCGTGATGCAGCCCACGGCGCGGGAGGCGATCGAAAACGCCACCGACACCCACTGCGTTTATCTCCAGTGCGAACCCGCCGAGCTTCACAAACGGATCCACGCCGACACGCAGACCGCCGCGGCGAGGCCGAACCTGACGAGCCTCGGCGGCGGCGTCGAGGAGATCGCCAAGATCCTCGCCGAGCGCGAGCCGACCTACATCGCCGTCGCCGACAAGGTGCTGGACGTGACCCGCATGACGCCGGATGACGCGGTGCGGCATCTCATTCGATGGTGTCTGTGATATGAAACCTGAACTTCCTCCAGATCGATCGCAGATCCTCACCGAGCAGCGCAACGCGACGACCGCGGGGCTGCACGAGATGTCGGCCGCTGAAATCGTGGCGACGATCCAGCGCGAGGATCGCGCGGTGCTTGTCGCGATGGAGAAGGCGGCCCCGGCGATCACGCGGCTCATCGAGGCGATCGAGCCGCGCTTCATCGCCGGGGGTCGGCTGATTTATCTGGGCGCGGGGACTTCCGGCCGGCTGGGCGTGCTCGACGCATCCGAAGCGCCGCCGACGTTTCAGATCGAGCCGGGCCGCGTCGTGGGCATCATCGCCGGGGGCGATGGGGCGCTGCGGAAGTCGAGCGAAGGGATGGAGGATGATTTCGACGGCGCCCGGGCGGAACTGACCGCGCAAAAACTCACGGATCGCGACGCCGTGATCGGCATCGCCGCCGGCGGGACGACGCCGTATGTACTGGGCGCCCTGCGCATCGCGCGCGAGCTGGCCCCGGGATGCGTCCGCGCCATGCTCTCCTGCTCACCGATCCCGCAGCCCGACGCGGCGGACCACCTCATCGTCCTCGAGACCGGCCCCGAGGTCCTCACCGGTTCAACGCGCATGAAAGCGGGCACCGCGACGAAGCTCGCGCTCAACACGATCTCGACGACGCTGATGATCCGCTCCGGCCGGGTGTACGAGAATCTGATGGTCGATGTGCGGGCCAGCAACGCGAAACTGCGCGACCGCGCTGCACGCATCATCGCGACGCTGACGGGCCTGGAGCGAGGCGCATCGTTTGAATTACTCGACGCCGCGGGCGGCGCGGTGAAGACGGCGGTGGTGATGCGGCGATTGGGCGTGACGCGCACGGATGCCGAAACGCGGCTCGCGCGCCGCGGCGGGAAGCTGCACGAGGCGCTGCGCGATTCGGTTTCAAAATAATTAGGGTGCGTGCAACGATGTCTCGGCGGGCGAGCCCGCCGGCTAAATGGGGATTTCGGTCACTTGCCCTTGGGCTTGGCCGCCGCCGCCGGCGGCATCTTGCCGGCGTCGGGCGTCACGGTCGTGATGTTCGGCATGACATCCGCCTCGACGTTGCCGACCGCCCACGAGATCGCGCCGATGAAGAGGCCCTGGAACTTGGGGTTCTGCCAGACATCATCGCGGTGGCCCATCGAGGAATAAAACACGCGGCCCTTGCCGTGCAGGCGGGCCCAGGTCTCGGGGTACGGCGGGCGCTGGTACATGTTGCCCTTCATGCCCTCTGTGCCCTGCGCGAGGATGACGTGCAGGTCGGGCGCGAAATTCTTAAGCGAGTACCACTCCTCGGTCGCTTCGAGCTTGCCGTCGAGAGCGGCGGCACCCGGGAATTTCCCGTCGCCGATGATCAGCGTTGAGGACTGCTGGGCGCCGTGGTGGATGAACTCGCCGCCGAGCATCTGGAGATAGGGATCGATCTTGGTGATGTCGTTGGCGGTGTAGCGGTCGCCGGGCGTGTTGAAGGTGTCGGTCGCGCAGTGGAAACCGACGAAGCCCTTGCCGGATTTGATGGCGTCGAGGAACGCGGCCTTGCCCTCGGCGGAGATGGGCTTGGAGCCGTCGGCGTTCTTGCCGGGGCCGGTCAGGTCGCCGGTGGTGTAGAAAATGAACGCATCGAACTTCGCGAGATTCTCGGCGGTGAACAGAGAGCCGTCCTTTGTGACGACCAATTCCCAGTTGTGTTTCGCGGCGATCGGCTGAAGCACGGTCTCGAGGAAGCAGGGCTTGCCGTTTTCAACCTTCACGACCGAGTGCTGGAAACCGGCGGAGCGCGTGAAGACGAGGATGCGGCGGTGCGGCTCGGCGGCGCCCTCGGCTTTCACCGGAGCGACGGTCAGCATGAGCAGCGCGACGAAGCACAAGGTCAGCAGGGAGCGAATCATCGGAAATCTCCGTGGATTAGTGGTGGTTCACTTCTTGGGCGCAGCGACCGCATCGGGCGTGACGCTGGCGATGTTCGGCGTGACATCCGCCTCGACATTGCCCGCGGCCCACGAGATGCCGCCGATGAAGAGGCTCTGGAATTTCGGATTCTGCCAGACGTCGTCGCGGTGGCCCATCGAGGAGTAGAACACGCGGCCCTTGCCGTAGGCGTGGGCCCAGGTCTCGGGATACGGCTTGCGCTGGTACATGCCGCCGCTCATGCCCGCGGTGTCCTGCACGCAGATGACGTGCAGGTCCGGCGCGAAATTCTTGAGGGCGTACCACTCCTCGGTGACCTTGAAATCCTCGCCGATCGCGGCGGCGCCGGGGAACTTGGCATCGGTGAGCTGCAGGTGCGAGGGCTGCTGGGAGCCGTGCGTGATGAACTCGCCGCCGAGCATCTCGATGTAGGGATCGATCTTGTCGCCGTGGCTGTGGAAGGTATCGGTCGCGCAGTGGAAGCCGACGAAGCCCTTGCCGGATTTGATGGCTTCGAAGAGCGCCTCCTTGCCCTCTTTGGGCATGGCCTTGGAGCCGTCGGCGGATTTCTCGCTCGTCAGGTCGCCGGTGGTGTAGAAGATGAAGGCATCGAACTTCGCGAGGTTCTCGGCGGTGAACACCGAGCCGTCCTTGGTGACGACCAGTTCCCAATTGTGCTTCGCGGCGATGGGCTGAAGGATCGTCTCGATGAAGGTGGGCTTGTCACCCTTGGCGGCGACGACCGAGTGCTGGAACCCGGCGGAGCGCGTGAAGACGAGGATGCGGCGGTGCGGCTCGTTGGACTTTTCAGCGGCGGGCTCTTCACCGCGCACGGGGGCGGCGATCGGGCCGGTGAGCAGCAATGCGGCGAGCAGGAGACACGCGGTCAGCAGGCGGCGAATCATCGGCAATCTCCGGTGGATGCGGTTGAGGGTGGGATAGCGTAGCCCGGCGGCGCGGCGTGAGCCAGCGGCGGCAAGCCGTCGCAAGAATCCAACGCTCGCGCCCGTGCATCTTATGCCAACCCCGCCATGAACCCGCGAACCGCCTCGTTGAACGCCTCGGGCTGGTCGAGATTCAGCAGATGGCCGGCGGCGGGGATCACCGTCAGCTTCGAGCCCGCGATGCCGGCGTGCATCGCCTGGGCCTCGGCGACGGGGATGATCTGGTCGTCGGAGCCGTGCAGGATGAGCGTCGGCTTGTTGATGGTGGCGAGCGTCGGCGTCGAGTCGGGCCGATCGCGGAGGGCCGCGATGTCGCCCAGGGCACCGTCGAGCGACGTCCGCTTCATCATGGCGCGCACCTCGGCCACGAGCTCGGGCTTCTCGGCGTAGCTGCCGGGCGCGAGCATCTTGGGCAGCATCTTCTCGATCAGTGCCCGCATGCCCTTCATGCGCACATCTGCCGCGGCTTCGATGCGCTTCGCTTTGCCCTCTTCGCTGTCGGCGCTCGCGCGCGTCCCGCCGAGGATGAGCCCGGCGACCTGCCCGGGATTCTGGCGGTAGAACTCGAACGCGACGTACCCGCCCATCGAGATGCCGCACAGCACGACCGGCTCCGTCACGCTCAGCGCACGCAGCAGGTCACGGCAATCCTCCGCAAGCGACGCCACGCTATACGGCCCCGCCACCGGGTCCGACGAGCCGTTGCCACGCTGGTCGAAAGCGATCGTCCGCGTCCCCTCGCCGAGCTGGCTGATCTGCGGCTCCCACATCGCCCGGTTCAGCGGAAAAGCGTGAATGAGCAGCAGCGGCTTGCCGTTGCGGCTGTCGATATAGTCCACAGAGAAATCTTTCAATTTGATTCGCATACCACCCATCCTAATGCAAATCCGCCCATACACACCATCCCATCTCCGAGTAAACTCGCCTTTCCCTCCTCCCTGAACCCTGAACCCCGAACCCTGAACCCTCTCCCCATGGCCACCAAACCCACCATCCACCGCGCCACCATCGACCTGTCCGACGTGGACCGCAGCGTCTACGAAAAGCTGCAGATGACCGTCGCACGCGCCGATTCGGAGACCGCCGAACGCCTCATTGTCCGCCTCCTCGCCTACTGCCTCTGCTACACCGAGGGCATCCGCTTCACCGCCGGCGTCTGCGCCGGCGACGAGCCCGATGTCTGGGCCACCGAACTCCAGCCCGGCCTCGGCGAACGCGTCAAGCTCTGGATCGAAGTCGGCCTGCCCGATCCCAAACGCCTGCTCAAAGCCGCGCGTCACTGCGACCGCGTCATCCTCTTCGCCTACGGCAAGAGCCGCGCCCAGTGGCAACGCGAACACCTCGAAGCCCTCGCCGAACGCGACAACATCACCGTCGTCGGCGTCGATCTCGCCGCGCTGAGCCGCCTCACCGATTCCCTCGACCGCCAGATCACATGGTCGCTGACCGTCTCCGCCGGCACCCTCTACCTCGAATCCGCCGGCAACCACGTCGAGACAAGCCTCGACCACGTCCTCGGCCCCCCGCTCGCGCCGCAGTGACAGACGCATACTTAACGCAATCCGACCAGGGCGGCGTAGCCGCCCGGCTAGTTTGGAACTACGCGAGCACGCTGGTGTTCCGCAAGCGCTGCGGCTATGCGTTTACGATCGTCGACAGAGAGTGATGCCGGCTCGCACTCCAGAAACCGCCGAAGTCCGTATGGATTGAGCACCCATAAATCGCGGCCCGAACTGTTGCGTTCAATCTGCCAAGTAAGCGGAAACACGACGACCGGACGAACGGGCCAATCACGCTTGCCAGTTCGCTTGAACAATATCTCTCGAACCCGATCTGCGTTGGCTTTGACCTGGCGTATGGTGTCCGCACGCCATGCATCGCCGGGCAGTTGAATCTGCTCGCCATTAAAACCTACGAATGCGTCGTCATTGGTCGGCAGAGTTGGGTTTTTTGTTTCAAGTACGAGTACCCCGGCGCTGCCTACAAGGATGTGATCAATATCGAATTCTCCGCCACCATCGCTCTGTTCGACGAGATTATGGAATGGGACGTACCCCATGGAATACACGTGCTGATGGAGGTAATCCGCGACATTCCGCTCGCCGTCACGGCCTTGCTTCAGTTTCGCAAGAATCCGCCAGTGTTTTTGGAGTTTCCAGATCGCAATAGGAATGGTCAAACATGCGACTACCGTGTAAATCCATGCTTGTTGCAACATGGAGACTTTGAGCCACCAATTGAACCAACTCAAAATCGGCATAACGAATAAATAAGCGATGATCAGCGCATAGGTGCTAATCGGCCCGTCGACCATATCGTCAATTGCTTTTTGGAGAGACTCGCCGGGCTGCGCGAGCTTCGCGGATCTCTGCGACGATTTGAACGGTGAATTCATTGGAAGGAACTCCGAGCGCTAAGCCGCAAGCGGCAGGAGATCAGATGATCGAATCATGCGTCGGGAGGTTGTGGGCCGGGGCGGTGTTCAGCGGGACGAGCTTTTCCGTCTGGAGCTTCTTCGCGGTGTCGGGATCGACGTAGTCGGAGTGACACGAGGCTTTTTCGGTCGCGCTCGCGCCGACGGCTTGTTTCGTCTTGCTGGCGAGTTTGTGGATCTCATCGGGGGTCAGGACGCCGCGTTTGGCGAGGATTTCCTGCTGCTCGGGGGTGAGGGCGGCGGTCTTTTTGGGTTTGTCCCAGGCGTAGGTTTCATCTTTGCCGCTGAAGAATTCGGTGATTTCCTTGCTGATTCTCACGCTGCACCAGTCGTGGCCGCACATGGCGCAGAAGTCGGTGTCGACGTCGAGGTCTTCATCGTGGTAGGCGCGGGCGGTGTCGGGGTCGAAGCTGAGTTTGAAGTGCTCCTCCCAATTGAGCGCAGCGCGGGCGCGGGTGAGTTTGTCGTCACGGTCGCGGGAGCCGGGGATGCCCAGGGCGATGTCCGCGGCGTGGGCGGCGATCTTGTAGGCGATGCAGCCCTGCTTGACGTCGTCCTTCTTGGGCAGGCCCAGGTGCTCCTTGGGCGTGACGTAGCAGAGCATCGCGGCACCGTGGTACGCGGCGTTGGTCGCGCCGATGCAGCTGGTGATGTGGTCGTAGCCGGGGAAGATGTCGGTGACGAGCGGGCCGAGCACGTAGAACGGAGCGCCGTGGCAGACGCGGCGCTGGACCTTCATGTTGAACTCGATCTGATCGAGCGGGACGTGGCCGGGGCCCTCGACCATGACCTGCACGCCCTTGCGCCACGCGCGCTCGGTGAGCTCGCCGATCGTGAACAGCTCGGCAAGCTGGAGATCATCGGACGCATCGGCCAGCCCGCCGGGCCGGCAGCCGTCGCCGATGCTGAAGGTCACGTCGAACTCGCGGAGGACATCGCAGATTTTTTCCCACGCGGTGTACATCGGATTCTGTGCGTTGTGGACGAGCATCCACTTGGCCAGCAGCGATCCGCCGCGTGAGACGAGGCCGATGAGGCGCTTCTTCGCGAGATGAAGATGCTCACGCAACACACCGGCGTGAACGGTGAAGTAATCGACACCCTGCTCGGCCTGGTGGCGGAGCGTCTCGAGGATCGCCGGCTCGTCGAGCTCTTCGAGCTTGCGGCCGATGATCATGGAGTAGATGGGCACGGTGCCGATGGGGACGGTGGAATTGCGGATGAGCGCTTCGCGGCAGGCGTCGAGGTTGCCGCCGGTGCTGAGGTCCATCACGGTGTCCGCGCCCCACTTCTCGGCCCAGCGGAGTTTTTCAACTTCTTCATCGGTCGAGGAGGAGACGGGCGAAGCGCCCATGTTGGCGTTGATTTTCGTCTTGGTCGCGCGTCCGATCGCCATCGGGTCGAGGTGATAGGTCAGGTGAACTTTATTGGCGGGGATCACGAGCCGGCCGGCGGCGATCTCGATGCGCACCTGCTCGGCGGTGAGGTGCGATTCACGCTCGGCGACGCGGAGCATCTGGGGCGTGATGAGGCCGAGGCGGGCGGATTCGAGCTGCGTCGAGGGCGTGAAGCCGCGCGGCGGTTGCCAGTTGCTCGGATCGGTCTTTTCACCGCCGAGGAATTTCCAATCCGCGGGCATGAAGTCCCATGCGGTTTTGTCAGAGGGCGCGGGCATGTTGGGGGTGTCGGGCGACGAGAACATGAGCGGGCCGCCGATGTCGGCTTTGTTGGCGAATGAGCCGGGTGTGGTGGCGGGCTGGGTGCCGGGGTTGGCGAAGGATGGGGGACGCATGTATTGGTCGGCGGGGGCGTGGTCGAGGAGGGGGTCGTTGGGTTTGATCATGGGGAGCATCCTTCGGGACCGGTTTCTCGTGCTCGTGCTCGTGCTCGTAATCGAAAGCCTCGAAAAGGCGTCGATTACGAGCACGAGCACGAAAAATCAAGGAGGCGCTGACGCGCGGTCGGTGGGGAGGACGAATGACGTGCCCGTGGAAAATCGACGGCGGCACGGCTCGTTCGCCTCCCTACGCCGGTGTCAGCCGGGTCAGGTTCCAAGGGTTTGATCTCAGTCCGCGTATCCGGCGGACACCCCTGGCGAACGCTTTAAGGATAGTGCTTCGCCCACGCCGGAGCAATGATCGTGGGCGATTCGTATCAGAGAATCTCGACCGGCGGCAGCTCACCGACGATGGGTCTGGCGTACTTGATGAACGCATCGGAGATGTCGTTGCCGTTGACGATCCACTCGGTCGGCAGGTGCTTGGTCTTCGCGGCGATGTCGCTGAGCTGGACGACGGAGTAATCCACCTTGTAGGGCGTGTCGGAAACACGGTTGATGGCGATGGAGCCATCGTGGTGGTCGCCCTGGAGCGCGACTTCGGCCGCCTTGCGTGCGACGGCGCGGGCTTCGCTCGCATCGGAGGGGCTGACGCAACCGGCGAGGCAGCGCTGGACGTAGCCGAACGTGTCGGCTCGGACGCGGAGCTTTTTGCCGAGGTTGTTCTTGATGTGCGTGGCGAGGAAGTCGCCGAGCGCGCCGGTGCCCGAGAGCTGGACGTTGCCGTGCGAATCTTTTTCGACAGCGGCGCCCTGCTGGATGGCGAGCTTGGCGGCGATGGCGACGTGATTCTTGTCGGCGATGCCCTCGGAGACGGCGATGAGGCAGCGGCCATGCTTCTTGTAGACGGCGTCCACATCGGCCAGGAACTTCTGCTCGTCGAAGGCGACTTCGGGGACGTAGATCAGGTGCGGGCCCTGGTCCGGGCCGGTGCGGGCCAGCGCGGCGGCGGCGGTGAGGAAGCCGGCGTGGCGGCCCATGATGACATTGAGCTTGATGCCGGGGAGCGCGGCGTTGTCGAGATTGTCGCCGAGGAACGCGCATGCGACGAACCGGGCCGCGGAGCCGAAGCCGGGGGTGTGGTCGTTTTTCTGGAGGTCGTTGTCGATGGTCTTGGGGATATGGAACGCGCGGAGGTCGTAGCCGGCGGCCTTGGCATTCTCGCTGATGATGCGGCAGGTGTCGGACGAATCGTTGCCGCCGATGTAGAAGAAGTAGCGGACATCGTTCTTCTCGAGGCTGGCGAAGATTTTCTTGCAGTACTCGGCGTCGGGCTTGTCGCGGCTGGAGCCCAGGGCGGACGACGGAGTGCCGGCGAGGCGTTCGAGCCGGTCGGCGGCGATGTCCTGGAGCTCGATGAAGTCGTTGTTGACCATGCCACGCACCGCGTGATGGGCGCCGAGGATCTTGCCGATCAGCGGCGACTTGCGGAGGACCTCGACGGCCCCGACGAGCGACTGATTGATGACAGCGGTGGGCCCGCCGGATTGACCGATGACGACGTTGCCCTTGATGGTCTTGCTCATGTTTTTCTCGCTTTTGCCTTTGGGAAAGGGCGGATGATAGCGAGCGACGCGGCGATGCTCAACGGAGGTCTGGGTAAGGCTCCCGGGAGCCCAATCCGGCGGGTGGCGAGGACGATATATCGCTGCAAATGATCGATTTACGGACAGCCAAGTGGCGATTTGACGCTCCATTTCACGATTCGGTTCAAAGCGGGTCAGAAGCGGTGTTATCGCCTCAAACCGCCTCGCCAATACGCACGCAACCTTATTCATTTCAGCGTGTTAACGATAGATTTGCGATTCAGGATTTATCGATTGACACCCCTGCCAAACGACCGCTACGATTCACGCAACGACTGGGGACCTGCTTATGCGGCGGGTTCTTAGCCGTGGCGCCCCCCGTTGCGGACTCGGAGCACGCAACGGGGGTTTTTTATGCGCGGAAGTCGGAGGGGGTTAGGACAGAGGCGCAGAGGCACAGAGAAAGGCGGGATTTTTTTTGAGAGTGTTCACGTGATGAAGCGCTGCGCTCCGCTCGCGACGCGATGGATCAGTCAATCGGAATCCCGAAGAAACTCTTCCCGCTCGCCGACGGTTTGCCCGCGGCGGGATCGGAGGCAGCGGGGTGGGTGTCGGGCTTGGGCTTGGACGGTGCGCTGGGCTGGGGATTCAAGAGCGCGGCGACGAGCGGCGGGCTGCCCTCGGGGGCGGAGAGGTTCGTCGTGTCGGCTCCCGGCGAAACGGCGAGCTTGGGCTCGACCCACACAGCGTGCGCGGCGTCGGGGACGCCGTGGCAGAGCGTCACGAGCTCCAACCGCTGCACATTGGCGACATCGACATCGAAGGGCTGCACCTTCTTGACGGTCTTCGTCGGCCGACTGGTCCAGAGCACGCGGTCGTCGCCGACGATAGCGAAGGTCAGCTGGCTCTGGATGCTCAGGCCCGAATCGTTGACGCCGACGGCCCCGGTGAATCGCGTGAATTTGCCGCCGAGGTTGTAGGCGACGCGGGCGGGATTGCTCTTGTCGGGGTGCGTGAGCAGGCCGTTGGGCGAGGCGATGCCGTTGATGACGACCGGGCCGCAGTCGTTCTGGCTTCCCTTCTTCCAGAAGTAGGTGACGTTGGCGCCACGGAAGACGAAGAGCACCTGCTCGGGCATGTCGGAGAGGTAGCGGCCGCCAGTGGCGTTGTCACCGCCGCGCACGATGATGTTCGCGTTGCCATTTCCGTTGTCACCGACGCGGACGTTCACGTTGCCGTTGCCGTTGTTCCCCGCATTGCCGCCTTTGTTGCCGTTGGCCGGGGCTTCGCCGGCCGGGCCATGCTTGAGTTCGACACCGCCCTTGATGGCTTTGATCTTGAAGGAGCGGATCTCGACGCCGGCCTGGCGGGTGACAAAGCGGAGTGTGTTGCCCCGGCCGTCATCACCGCCGTAGATGTCGCCCGTCTCGCCGCGCCAGTGGAGCACCTCGCGGTTGTTCATCTCGACGGCGACCTCGGCGGCGGAGCCCTTGGAGGCGACGCGGACGTGCGCGGTGTAGGCCTCGTTGAGCCCGATTCCCGGGCGGCGATCGGCTTCGCTGCGTGCGAAAGGCTCGGGGTTGTACGAGACGGAATTGTTCATGTTCGTGAGCTGCAGCCCATGACCGGGCGCGCCGAAGCTCGCATCGATGTGGCGATCGGTTCCGGGGATGGGCAGGCGGAGGATCAGTTGCCCTCCGCCCTGAGTGCGGAGGAATTCGGTCGTGAATTCATAATCGCCGCCGATCGTCACGGGCAGCGAGATGTAATTGTCCCAGCCGATCTCGCCCTGGACGAGCGCGGCTCCCTTGCGGGTCCAGTTGCCGTTGCTGCGATCGACGGCTGGGTTGTACGCGGCCAGCGCATCGAGCCACTGTCCGCCGGCCTGCGGAGACGGTGAGCCATCGGGGCGGGCGCCGGGCGCGCTCTTGCTGAGCGTGGCGTCCATCTCGGCGGCGACGAGGCGGGCCTTGGTCCCCTCGGCGTCCTTGTCACCGTGCGACGCGAGATACTTTCCGTAGTAACCGCGAGCGCGCTTGAGCATCGCAGTCCGGCCGTCGGCCGTCGGCGCATCGCTTACCATGGCGCGGTACCAGTCGCCCAGCGCCATCATCTGCGGCTCGGTGAGAGTCGCCGGATCGCCGGCGGCGAGGCGGACGTTGTCCTGCAGCGCCTTGTCGGGCGAAAGGAACGTGTACTTCATCGCCTCGGCCGGATCGTCGAGAACGACGAGGCACTGCTTGATGAGCTCGGCGACGGCGTTGACGTCTTTCGGGTCGGCCTTGATGCGGTCGCGGAGCTGCTGGATCTTCGAGCCGGCCTTCTGCTGATCGACGGCGGCGTTCATCGCGGCGCGGATCTCATCGGTCCGGTTCGTCGTGCCGACCACGCCCAGCGCCCGCTTGTACGTCTCGGCGGCCGCGGTGGCGGGGCCGGTCTGCTTCTGAAGCTCGGCCAGGTGCAGCAGCGCATTGATCAGCAGGTCGCCGGCTTCCGCCTTGGCATCGGCGCCTTTCGAGGCGGTGAGGTTCTTCTGGTAGAGCAGAATGGCGCGGCGGAGATTGTCGATCCGGCCCTCGGGCTCGAGGTCCGCGATCTGCGCCATCGCATCAGCCCCGACGCGGTAGCCGCCGGCGTCCTTGGACCCGAGCGTGAAGACATTGCGGAGCATCAGGGCCTTGAGCTTCGGCTCCGTGATGGTCTTGGAGACCTCGAAGATCTGCACAGCCAGACGCCCGTCGTCGTTGGTGTCGTTGGTGGAGGCGACGCGCTCCAGGTCCTTGCCAAAGAGCTTCTGAAATTCGTCAGCCGGTTCGCCCAGCGCGACCGAAGCCGCGCCGATCAAACCGCAGATCATCCAACCCGTCATCAAGCCATGTGCCATTCCCATAGTCACTCCCAAAGCAACGGATCATCCGCCGCGACTGAGCGGTCTGTCATTTGAAACGCTGAACAGACATTATAACGGTTATCCCCTACTTTGATGAATTGAATCTGCAATAATTCCACATGAGCCACGTCTGTCTCATGGCCGGGTGCCACGGCCAGCGCAGGCTCTGCGGAGTCGGCCGTGTGTCTTGGCGCACGTCGCGAAGAACACGGCCGACTCGAAGATGAGCGGGCCGTGGCACCCAAGGTAGTCGCTCGATGCGCCCCGCCGCTGCGTGAACCGTGGCTGACAATTGTCGGTATTATGTCTTGCCTGCCGCCGCACCCTTCTCTTTCGGAGACTTCGCATGTCCGATCGTGTGAATCAATCGAGCCGCCGCCAGTTTCTCGCCGCCGGGACCGCTGCGGGGCTGGGCCTCGCCGTCGCCGGGAGCCTGCGTGGCGAAGACGCCGGCGCCGCACTCGGAGCGCTCGCCGCCTCCACCGCACCCAATCCGCTCGCCACGCCGGAGCAGACCCCCATGTTCAAGAAGAAGATCCGCAAGGGTTTCATCGGTGGCCCCGACGAGAGCACCTTCAAGCAGGCCAAGGAGCACGGCTTCGACTGCGTCCAGATCGGCGGATGGAACTACACGCCCGACGCCGCCAAGAAGGCCCGCGAAGAGGCCGACAAGCACGGCATCAAGATCAGCTCGCTCATCCGCGCCTGGGTCTCGCTCGACAGCCCCGATGAACACAAGGTCGATGAGATCGTCAAGACCATCGAGGTCTCGCTGCTCGCCGCCCAGGGCTTCGGCTGCACGAACATCCTGCTGGTCCCCGCGAATCCGCCCAAGTGCGAAGTGCCCCATCCGCTCGATTTCGACATCGAGATGGACGACAAGGGCATCGTCAGCCGCGTCGTCAAGGGCGACAATACGAAGTTCAAGGCCTACATCGAAGCGCAGAACCGCGCGACAACCCGCTCGTGGGAGGTACACAAACGCCTGACCCCGATCGCCGAGAAGACCGGCGTCGTCATCGCCCTCGAAAACGTGTGGAACAATCTCTGGGTCCGCCCCGACCTCTTCAAGAAATTCGTCGACGGCCACAACCACCCGATGGTCCGCCCCTTCTTCGACAACGCCAACCACGTCAAATACGGCATCCCGCCCGAGACCTGGATCCGCACGCTCGGCAAGAGCATCATGGAACTCCACATCAAAGAGTACCGCCTCAAGGACAACGCCTGGACCAACCTCCGCGAAGGCGGCATCAACTGGCCCGAAGTCCGCAAAGCCCTCGATGAAGTCGGCTTCGAAGGCGTGGCGACCATCGAGAAATCCGGCGCCAAACCCAACCCCTCCCTCGCCGACGAAGCGAAACAGTGCAACCTGATCCTCGAAGGCAAGTGAATCTGAAATCTCAAATCTGAAATTTCATATTTCAGATCACGATTCAAAAACCCCGCCACCCGGCGGGTTTTTTTTCATTTCGACCAAGCGCGGTGCAACACGGCAATATATGAATCACGGCCTTGCTGATGTCGGCTGATTTGCCTGCTTCGATTTATTCTGCTCAGGATTTAATTCGCATGGTTCGACTACGAAAACTGTTTTGGCGGCGCCAGACGTCGAATTATATTGATGGGTTCCCGTGACCCTGATGCCTCCAGGTGGACATCTGACCTCTGATTTATCCGCGAGCCCTTCTGTCGATATTCCTTTGGACCAAACGATCGATTCCGCCGCCCGCATCGTGTTCGATCCGTCGGACTCATAATAAATAATCGACACTAGCATTTCTGACGGCCCCATGATTTGCACAACACGAAGAAATTCAGGCTTGCCAGAGCAGCCGATTTTTAATGGCCCCTCAAAAGACTTAGGGGGCACTGGCGGAGTTGGCGCGACATCCTTAGCCTCGTGACGCGCGATCCAATCGGTGGCTTCCTTGAGCTCTTTTTCCAACACAACGACCCTCTGCTTGAGTTTCGCATTCTCAATTCGCAGCGCCTTTAATTCGGACATGCTGTTTTGAATTTCGGTTGCACGCAATTTGGACTGGGCCTCTTCTGGAGAATCTTCTGCCAGAACAAGTGCGGGCCAAGTAGCCGCAAAAAGCATTACTGTGAGAAGCGCCAGAATGGAGGTTCTGGAAAGATGAAATTCGATCATGTCTATTGACTCCTCGCGGCCCCGCCGCAGTTTATTCCCATAATTTTATCTGGGTAGCTGCTTGACTCAAGTGATTACTACTGGTTGTGTTTTGGGGACACATACAGGTCTTTCACCGCGGGAGGGCGGGTGGTCACGG
>JAYVTU010000153.1:0-8258 GCA_043788485.1 Planctomycetota bacterium | reverse complement strand
CAAGCGGCGGCGGTGTCTTGGGTGCCATGGCCAGCGCAGTCCGCGGAGTCGGCCGTGTGCCTTGGCGCACAACGCGGAGACACGGCCGACTCGAAGACTCGCTGGCCGTGGCACCCAGAAAAGACCGCTCCCACCGCGCAACGCCCGCCGCCCCGCGTTACGATCCTGCACACGGAGTGAAGCCATGCCCGTCATCCCCGCCGAAGCCAGCGACTCGCCGCGACAATCCGTCTGGCGCGAGCACCGCAAGATGCTCCTCTTCTTCGGCGGCGTCCTGCTGCTCATGATCCTCTTCGCCTCCTGGCGCTGGGCTCTGTCACGCCAGGTCGAAGCCGCCCTCAACGAAATCCGCGCCCGCGGCGAGCCGGTCACATTCGCCGACGGCCTAGGCAAACTGGCCCCGATGCCGCAACCATCCGAGAACGCTGCGGAGTTCTATCGCCGCGCGGCTGAGGCTTATCACGAACCAACGGAAACGCAGAGACCGAATCTGCCGAACTTGGGAAATTACGTTCTTCCGGGCGACACCGACCCATTGCCGCCCAATGTACTTGCCGAGTCGGAGAAGCTCTTGGCTGAAAACTCCGAGTCGTTCAAATTGCTTCATCAGGCGTTCGCGGCAAAAGGATGCCGCTACATCCCGGAGGACGCGCGATACGACACATGGTTGCCCATGTTTTTTCTGAAGAACCTTCGGCAAGACACGAATCTGCTTTGTTTGGAGGCGATCGTTCACGCCGAGCACAATCAACCCGTCGAAGCAGTGACATCGTTGCGGCAGGCATGGCGCATCGCCGAATGCCTTAGCGACGGTCCGACCGTCATGACGCATATTTTCCGTACTGCTTTGCGGAGCTTGGTGAGCCGTGCGCTGAATCGTGTGATGGTCCGCACGAGTTTGTCGGAAGATTCATTGAGGACGCTCATCAATGAGATGGGCGCTGGTCAAGATGAGCAATGGTTCAGTATCGCCCTGATCGGGGAGCGGGTATTGATCGCCGACATTTACAGTAAGGTTTCCGTCGGATCGAGCGAGGAACTTGATCCGAACATTTCAAAACGCGCCATCACTCTATATGGCATGTCCGGGCTCCTGGCGATGGACGAACTGAACTATCTTGCCAAGATGCGAGACATGATCGTCGCGACACGTCTGCCGATGCACCTGCGTGCTGATGCCATCAACAAAATCGAACTCGCTACAAAGGACCGACCACTTTGGACGAACCTGATCAATAAGATGATCATTCCGGATTTCACGAGGATGTCGATCTACGATAGCCGTAACAGTGCTGTGGTCCGTACCGCTCGCCTCGCCATGGCGATCGAGCGTCACCGGCTCGCGCACGGCGGGCAGTTGCCGACCGATCTCAATCAACTCGTCCCGGCGTTCATCGAGCGCATCCCCGACGACCCGTTCACCGGCAAGCCGCTGATCTTCAAGGCGCTGCCCAAGGGCTTCACCGTCTACAGCGTCGGCGAAGACCTCCACGACGACGGCGGCGCCAGGACCAACCCCGCCGGCAAGGAATTCGAGCCCGGCACGGACATCCCGTTCACCATCGCCCGGTGAATGGGTTCGCCTCTCCCTTCAAGGGAGAGGTCGGCGGTCCTCCGCCGGGTGAGGGTGAGGCGTGAAAACTTACGATGTGTGTCGTGCACGGCGCGTGTTGCGTTCTGGTGTTTCAACCCTCACCCCGGCCCTCTCCCTGGGAGGGAGAGGGAGTGAAACACCGCCTCGCCGACGGGTGCCACGGCCAGCGCAGTCCGCGGAGTCGGCCGTGTGCCTTTCGCCTCCGCCGCTTGCGGCTTAGCGCTCCCCGTTCCCGTCGTTCTCGTTCTCGTTCTCGTAATCGTAATCGGTCTTCTTCTTTTCGATCTGTTCAAGGCATCGATTACGATGACGAGAACGAGAACCGCTCGCCGACTCGCTGAGAACGAGGGGAAACGGAGCGCTAAGCCGCAAGCGGCAAGACAGTGCAACAGTCGCCGCGCCGCGTTACGATCGCAGGCGCATCGCTCTGCACACGCACAATTACACAGCGTCCTTAGCGGCCAAGCCGCGCGTCGCCCGACAAGAAACGATCCAAGCCGAAGAACCCATGACCGTGTCCACCCAAGCCATCCTCGCACTGCTCCTCGTTCCGTTCGCCTCGCTGCACGCTGACGAGCCGCTGCGCTACAACCGGGACATCCGCCCGATTCTTTCCGACAACTGCTTTGCCTGCCACGGGCAGGACAAGGCGAACCGCAAGGCGGGGCTCCGGCTTGATCTGCGGGAGGAAGCGATAGTTCCAGTTAAGTCGGGCGACACCGCGATCGTTCCGGGCGACGTGAAGAGGAGCACGTTGGTCGAGCGCATAGTGTCGAACGATGCGGACGCCAGAATGCCGCCGCCGGAGTCGCACAAGCAACTCACTGCCAAACAAAGCGAGCTTCTGCGCCGTTGGATCGAGCAAGGCGCGCCCTACGAGGGCCACTGGGCTTTCGTGCCGCCGGCGAAAGTCGAGCCGCCGGCCGTGAAGCGGGCGGACTGGCCTACCAATCCGGTTGACCGGTTTGTTTTGGCCGGGCTCGAAGCCGGCAGCCTGAGTCCGTCACCGGAGGCAGGCAAGGAAGCGCTCATCCGCCGGGTCACGCTCGACCTGACCGGCCTGCCGCCGACGTTGCAGGAGGTGGATGCGTTTCTTTCCGATGCGTCTGACGGCGCATACGAGAAAGTCGTGGATCGACTTCTGGCCTCACCTCAGTACGGCGAGCGGATGGCCGTCAACTGGCTGGACGCTGCGCGTTACGCGGACACGAACGGGTACCAGGTGGATCGTGACCGGGAAATCTGGCGCTGGCGCGAGTGGGTCATCGCGGCCTTCAACCGCAATGTTCGCTTCGATCAGTTCACCATCGAGCAACTCGCCGGCGACCTGCTGCCGAATCCCACGCAGGAGCAGCTCATCGCCACCGGTTTCCACCGCAACAACATGATGAACGAGGAGGGCGGCGTCGATCCCAGCGAGTTCCTCGCGGAATACACGGCCGACCGGGTCGAAACCACGATGACCGTCTGGCTGGGGCAGACCTTCAACTGCTGCCGCTGCCACGACCACAAATTCGACCCCTTCACGCAGCGGGATTTTTACTCGATGAAGGCCTTTTTCCACAACGTCCCCGAACCGGGTCGTGGCGAGTACGAAAAATCCATCCGTGAGAACAGCCCGCCCCACCTCAAGCTGCCCACGCCGGACATCGCTGCGAAAATCAAATCGCTCCGCGAACAACTGGCCCAGAAGGAGCAGCTATCGGCCGCGCCTGCCGCCCCGCATCCCGATCGCGCCGGGCTGGACAAGGAAATCGCCGATCTGAAAAAACAGATCGCGGACGCGGAATCGGCCATCCCCACCACGCTGGTGATGGCCGAGATGCAAAATCCGCGCCCGACTTTCATCCTCAAGCGCGGCGCCTTCGACTCGCCGGGCGATCGCGTCGAGGCGGCCACCCCGAAGATTCTGCCCGCGATGGCCGCTGACCTGCCCCGCAACCGGCTGGGCCTGGCGCAATGGCTGGTGGCCCCGGAAAATCCGCTGACGGCCAGAGTGGCGGTGAACCGTTTCTGGCAGCAGGTATTCGGCACCGGCCTCGTGAAGACCAGCGACAACTTCGGCGCGCAGGGCGAGTATCCCACGCACCCGGAGTTGCTGGACTGGCTGGCGCGCGATTTTGTGGCCGGCGGCTGGGATGTGAAGCGGTTGATGAAGATGCTCGTGACCAGCGCCACCTACCGACAGAGCGCCGCCTTCACGCCGCGCCTGCTCGAACTGGACCCCGAGAACCGCCTGCTGGCCAGAAGCAGCCGGAATCGACTCATGGGAGAGTTCATCCGCGACCAGGCGCTGGCGGTCAGCGGCCTGCTCGTGAGCAACATCGGCGGGCCTTCGGTCAAACCGTATCACCCGCCCGGCATCTACGAGCAACTCACCGAGGGCAAAGGCACCATCACATACAAGCCCGGAACCGGAGAGGACCTCTATCGCCGCAGCCTCTACACCTACTGGAAGCGTTCCGTGCCGCATCCCGCGATGTTGGTTTTCGGCACGCCGTTCCGCGAGGTCTGCTGCGTGCAGCGAAGTCGCAGCAACACGCCTCTACAGGCCTTGATCCTCCTGAACGATGAAACCTATGTCGAGGCCGCCCGGTTCCTGGCTGTCCGTATCATGGGCTCGTCCAAGGACGACGGCCAGCGGCTGAAATTCGCATTTCGCACGGTGCTCGCCCGCGCCCCGCGCCCAAACGAACAGGCCATTTTGGAAAAAAGCCACGCGCGTGCGCTCGCCGATTTTCGCAACGACCCCGCAGCCGCAAAAGCCCTGCTTGCCGTGGGCTCCAAGTCCGCCCCTGCCGACCTCGATCCCGCTGAGCTTGCCGCCTGGGCAACCGTGGCTGGCACGCTTCTTAGCCTCGACGAATCCTTCACTCGACCCTGAGCCTGACCAATGAACGCGCAAGTCTACGATCCGCTGCACATCACCCGCCGGCACTTCCTGGGCCGTGCCAGCCTCGGCATCGGCTCGGCGGCGCTGGCTTGCTTGCTGAGCCCGCGGCTGTTTGCCGAAGCGATCACGGGCATGCCGCACTTCGCACCGAAGGCCAAACGTGTCATCTGGCTGACGCAGGCCGGCGCACCGTCGCAACTGGAAACCTTCGACTACAAGCCCGAGCTGTCGAAAATGTTCGACAAAGACCTGCCCGATTCCGTGCGCGGCGGTCAGAGGCTGACGGGCATGACCTCCGACCAGAAGCGACTGCCGATTGCCCCCTCGCTCTTCAAGTTTTCCCGGCACGGCAAGTCCGAGATGTGGATCAGCGAACTGCTTCCGCACACCGCGAAACTGGCCGACGACATCTGCGTCATCCGATCCATGCACACCGAGGCGATCAACCACGACCCCGCGATGACGCTTTTGCAGACCGGCCACATGAACGGCGGTCGTCCCTCCTTCGGCTCCTGGATTTCCTACGGCATAGGCTCCATGAACGCCAACCTGCCGACCTTCGTGGTGATGGTTTCGCGGCCCAGCGGCAGCAGGGGAGTCAACGCCCAGCCTCTGCACGAGCGCATGTGGGGCGCGGGCTTCCTGCCCGGCAAACACCAGGGCGTGCGCTTCGCACCAGGCAGCTCGCCGGTCCTCTATTTGAACTCGCCGCCGGGCGTGACCCGCCAGCGCCGCCGCGCCGTCCTGGACGATTTGAAGCAACTCAACTCCATCGCCTACGACGATCAACTCGACCCCGAAATCCACGATCGCATTGACCAGTTCGAGCTGGCCTATCGCCTGCAGTCCAGCGTGCCGGAGCTTTCCGACCTCTCACAAGAACCGGCCGCTGTATTCGAGAGCTATGGTCCGGAATCCCGCAAGCCCGGCACCTACGCCGCCAACTGCATCCTGGCACGGCGGCTCGCCGAGCGCGGCGTGCGCTTCATCCAGCTCTACCACCGTGGCTGGGACCAGCACAACAATCTTCCCAGCGGCATCAAAAGCCAGTGCTACGACACCGACCAGCCCACCGCCGCATTGCTCACGGATCTCAAGCAGCGCGGCCTGCTCGACGATACCCTCGTCATCTGGGGAGGCGAGTTCGGGCGCACCGTCTTTTCCCAGGGCAAACTCACTGCTGATGATTACGGCCGCGACCATCATCCGCGCTGCTTCAGCCTGTGGGTCGCCGGCGCGGGGATCAAGCGAGGCCACGTCATCGGCGAGACGGACGACTTCAGCTACAACGTTGTCAAAGACCCCGTCCACATCCACGACCTCAACGCCACGCTCATGGCGCAGCTCGGCATCGATCACACGCGCCTCACCTTCCGCCACCAAGGCCGCGACTACCGGCTCACGGACATCCACGGAAATGTCGTGACGGACATGCTTCAGACTTGAAGAGGGACCGGGGCGGAATCAATTCTGATGCGCAACACCCGGCACATGGATTCACCTCGCACTCTTAATAAGATGCTGATCCGCGAAGTCGAGAAACGCGGCCCAGTCTTCCGGGGCCATCGAGTGTTTGCCGGGGCGGAGGAAGTAGCTTTCTTCGCCGCCGATGGTTTTGTTGAGCACGGGGGTTTCGGCGCTGGCGAGGCCGACGGTGCGGTTGCCGGGGTGGGCGAGGAGTTTGTAGACCGGCTCCGCGGCTTTGAGCATTTCGAATTGGCCGGCGGGGTTGGACCATTGATCGTCCGTGGCGCAGCTCAGGAGGATCGGGCGCGGGGCGATCAGGGCGATGAGTTCGTGCTGATCGAAGGTGAGTTTGGACGGGTCTTCGTTGTAGGCCTTGAACGTGCCGCTGAACCAGTGGGGGAAGTGGGTGTTGATGATCTTGGGCGTCTCGCCGATTGTGCCGCGGCTCGGCGATGTGCCGCCGCAGCCGGCCTGATGGGGGATCACCAGGGCGATGCGCGGGTCATACGCGGCGGCGACGATCGAGGCTTTGCCGTTGCGCGAGTGGCCGACGATGGCGATGCGCTTGGCGTCGATGTCCTTGTCGGTCACCAGATAATCGACCGCCCGGCTCGCGCCCCAGGCCCACGCGCGGATCACGCCCCATTCCTTTTCACCGGGCGAGGTCTGGCCGGGCTTGAAGTAGAGCGCGTGCACGCCGTCGGCGAAGTCGGGTTTGTCCGCCTTCACATCGCCGACGTAGAACGTCGCCAGCGCGTAGCCGCGGTCGATCGTCTGTTTCGCGCTCCAGTTCCTGGTCTCCGCGCCGCGGCCGGCCTCGGTGGCGCGGTGATCCTTCACGCCCGGGCCCTTCTCCGGCATCCAGTTCGTCGGCAGCGCAACGGACGGATCATCGGTGATCGCGTGGTTACCGTGGAAATTCAGGCCGAGGAAGACGGGGGCGGGTTTGTGGTTGTTGGGCACGATGAGCAGGAGATGGAGCGTGACGCCGGGCGGGGGGCCGAACTGGATGGCGACTTCCTTTTTCGTCGCCGCGCCGCCGAAGAAATGTTCATCGACGCCGCTGACGGTCGCGGTGATTTGCGGGGCGTCGGGCGCGACGCCGTACATCTGCTCTTCGAAGAGCTTGAGCAGTTCGGGTCGGCGTTTTTCGCGCCACTGCTCGGGGCTGGTGACCGCGGAGCCGTCGGTCATGACGAGCGGATCGGGGAGCGGGGGGGTGAATGAAGGAACATCGGGCGCTGCCGGCGCGACCGCCGCGGCTGCGCAGAGAAACAGTGTGGGCCACATCGCGGAGCCTCCGGGGATGGAATGGGAACGACGACCAGATGATACTCGGGAGGACGGGGGGGGTGATGCCAGATCTTGGGTGCCACGGCCAGCGAGTCTTCGAGTCGGCCGTGTCCCTGTGCGGTGCGTCAAGGCACACGGCCGACTCCGCAGAGCCTGCGCTGGCCGTGGCGCCCGGAATCGGAATTACGCCCGGCGCCTTCGCGAGATCACGCCGACGATTGAGAGCAGCATCAGCCCGCCGGGCAGCGCGAGGGGTTCGGGGATCACAGCGAACTGGCTGTTGTGGTCGAGGACAGCCCAGACGAGGTGGTGTTCGGAGTCGATGCCGTAGGCGCCCAGGTCATTGGCGAGGACGCCGTGGCCCGATTGGGCGAAGAATGTGGCCCACGATCCGTGGAAGTTGCCGGCGTTGACGCTGGTGCCGGAGTTGCCGTCGGTGGCGTGGACCCATTGACCGTCGGCTCTGAGATAGCCGAGGAAGAGCGATTCCTCGCTCATTACATTGGCCATGGCGGCGTTGGGATCATAGGTCATCTGTAGGACGAAGATCGTGCCATCGAGGCCGGTGAGGTTGACGACATCGCTGACGAGCAGCGCGGATTCATCGGTGTTCCGTGAGCGCCACGCCATCGTGGCTGTGCGGTCCTGGCCGCCGACGTTGTTGGTTCCGGCGAGGATCGTCGCGGTGGACATGAGCATCGTCGCGCCGCCGCTGCTGCCGTCAGTCGTGGCGTTCACGGTGGATTCGAGGCCGGTGTAGCTCTGGCCGTTGTGCACGAGCGCCGTCAGCGCGGTGCCATAGTTGCCGGGGTCGGCGGAATTGGAGTTGGTGCTGCGTGCATCGGTCAGGCCGATGGTCGCGGCGATGTTGACGACGACGTTGCCCAGCGAGCCGCCGCCGATGGTGTTGGCGGCGTTGTCGGTGAAGGCGAAGGTCTGCGATCCGCCGGTGGTGTTGGTCGCGGTGTTCAGGCCGTAGCTGTACACCGTGCCCGCGCCGCTGATGGCGTT
>JAYVTU010000152.1:0-58394 GCA_043788485.1 Planctomycetota bacterium | reverse complement strand
AAACTCCTCGAATCTACGAGGGTAAGGGTTCTCCGGCGTGGCTTTCATCGTCACTACACTACGAATGGGGCAACTTGAGTCAAGCAGCTACCCAGATATAAAAATGGGGGAAAAAGACGGGGCCATTCAGATCTGATTGCCGCGGGCCCTGAGTTGTAGTTGGGATCTGAACGCGGCCGGTTCGCAGGGATGGCCGGGCGGCTACCGCCGCCCTGGTCGGATGGGCGTGGGGCGGCGCGTGGTTCGATTCGGGATGGCGTGTCGGGCGGCGCACCGTGGTGTCGTTTGAGGTAGTAAAAAGGTACCCCAGCCCCCCAACGGGCGACGCGATCGTGCGCACGTTTCCGCCGCCGAAGCGGAGGTCGGCGTCGTAAGTCGCGGTAAGAGCGGGGTCGGATCAGTTGCGAAAATGAAATTCGCAGCGCAAGGCCGAGTGCCGCGCTTGTGCGCCGAGACCCGAAAAATTACCTAACTTTACTGTTGACTGGGCTGGCCTGTTCGGGTTATGGTAGGGGCATGCGAAACACGTACGAATATCGCGGCGGACTGGCAGATGGGCCTGCGCGGGGACGCGGGGCGCAGCTCAATCCGCCCAGCCGATTCGAGAAGCTGTCGCTGCATGTGCTGGGCGAGCATCTGGACCGTGCGGCGGCGGAGCGCGTGGAGCATTTGGATGAGCGGGGCGTGGTGGGTGGCGGGGTTAGCGAGCCGGGGGCGGAGCCTCTAGCGAAAGCGGGGCGGAGGCTGGAGACGATGGTGCTGCGTGACGACTCGCGGACGGCGATCAACCACGTGGACAGCCCGGACGTCGGATTCTCGTGGACGGTGAACCCGTATCGCGGATGCGAGCATGGGTGTGTTTACTGCTATGCCAGGCCGACGCATGAGGCGCTGGGGTTCTCATCGGGCGTGGATTTCGAGTCGCGGATCATTGCAAAGATGGAGGCTCCGGAGCTGCTGCGGAAGGAGCTGAGCAAGGCGAGCTGGGTGGGGGAGCCGATTGTGATGTCGGGTGTGACGGACCCGTATCAGCCGGTCGAGTCGAAGCTGGGGATCACGCGGAGGTGCCTAGAGGTTTTCGCGGAATTCAGGCAACCGGTGAGCATTGTGACGAAGAGCCGGCTGGTGCTGCGGGACCTGGATCTGCTGCAGGAGCTGGCGCGGCACGATGCGGTGCGCGTCGCGGTGTCGGTGACGTCGCTGGACAATCAACTGGCGGCGAAGATGGAGCCGCGTGCAGCGAGCCCGGCGGACCGCTTGTGGACGATTCGGCGGCTGGCGTCGGCGGGGATCCCGGTGACGGCGATGGTCGCCCCGATCATCCCGGCACTCAACGACCGCGAGGTGCCGGCGATCCTCAAGGAGGTCGCCGACGCGGGGGCGGATTCGGCGGGGTATGTGCTGCTGCGTCTGCCGCACCAGATCAAGGAGCTTTTCGAGGATTGGCTGACGCGGCACTTCCCGGAGCGCAAGGAGCACGTGCTCAAGCTCATCCGCGACACGCGCGGCGGGAAGCTCTACGACGCGGCGTGGAACACACGCTTCACCGGCGAGGGGCCATTCGCCCAGCATCTGGCGGCGACGTTCAATTTGTTCGCCCGGCGCTACGGCCTGACGCGGAGCCGAACGCGGCTGTCGAGCGCGGCTTTCCGCAAGCCGGCGGATGCGTCGCAGATGTCGCTGTTCGAGGTGGCGTAATTCGCGGTGGCGCGGGGGTGTGAGTTGGTTGCGGCGATGTGATGGTTTGGCTCGCGAAACAGGTGACGGTTACAATCCGTCCCATGCAGGTTTCATCCCGCCTCGCCTTGCCGATTTGCATCGCTATTTTCATCCTCGGGGCCGTCACGCTCGTCACCCGCCTCCCCTCGCCCTGGCGGACGCAGGTCACCAACGACGAGATGCTCCACCTCGAGTCGTACCGCAACCGCTACGGAACCGAGGACATCTACCCGCTCTTCCTGCAGAGGCTCAAGAGCAGCGTCAGCCCGCAGCGTTACAGCCAGATCGAGCGCGTCTACCGCAGCAGCCCGATTGTGCAGCGCATTTTCCTCATGCTGCCCGACGGCCATCCGCCCGGTTTCCCGCTGACGATGGAGGTCACGCAGGCGGTCACCGATTCGAGTCTGATGGCGATCCGTTTCATCAGCGTGCTCGGCTCGATCGCCGCGGTGCTGCTCATGTTCGAGATCGGTCGCAGGCTCGGCGGCCCGTCGCTGGGGCTCTGGTCGGCGGGGCTGCTGTCGGTCGGGTTCCTGCCGATCGCCTACGCCGGGATCGGTCGGCCCTACGCGACGGCGCAGGCGATGATGCTGCTCGTCGTGCTGGCGTATATCCGTGAACATCAGCTCGTGCCGCGCTCGCCGAAGGCGCTGCTGGGCGCCGCGCTGCTCGCACAGGCGTTCAGCTGGCAGGCGTGGCCGGCGGTCGGGGCGCTGGTCGCGGTGTCGCTCATTGAGCGATATCGCACAGGGCAGACCGTCAAGCAGCTTCTCAAAAACAGTTGGTGGTACATCGTCGGCAGCATCGCGCTGCTGGCGTACATGAAGCTGCAACTGACGAACCCGACTCTCGCCCGGCAACTCGGCGTCAGCGGCATGGGGCGGGTCTGGCCGTCGCTTCGCATCTCCGAGCCGCTGGCGAACCTCGGCAGCCTGGACGCGCGGGCGATGAACATCGCCGCCGTCGTGTTCATCGCGCTCGTGATCTGCGGGCTGATCTCCGCGATGCGGCGGCCACACTTTGGCATCATTGCGATAGAACAGAGTCCCATGCGGGTTCAAGTCCGCGTGGTTGCCCCTCCTCCGCAGCTATTACTTGATGATGTTGTCGAACGACCGAGTGCGGTCGGCGAGGCTGATCTACATGCGATTGTTCAGCATCGCCCCGGTAAGCGTACTACCCCTGACGTCTCCCGCGAAACGATGATGCGCTGGGGCCTCATCGTCGCCACATTCATCAGCCTCATCCTCCCGCTGGTCTCGACGCCGCTGCCGCGTTTCCAGATGGTGTTTCTCCTTTTGCCCACGCTCTTCGCAGCCGTGTCGCTCCGCCGCATGTGCCGGACGGAGAACATCGCCGCGATCGCCGCGGCCGCGATGCTCCTGCTGATGGGCACGCTCGCAGTTCTCCGTCCGCTGCCGATCTATCAGTATGTGATGGACACCGACAGCGACTACGCCGCCATCGCCGCCGATCTTAAGAGACAAATTCAACCCACCGACATCTGGGCCGCGTATCCCGCCAACAAGGCCGACTGCATCTACCGCGACTTCAAAGGTCCAGCGCCCTTCCTGCCCACTGATGACCGCGACCTTCAAAAATTTCTCCTCTCCCGCCCGCCGAACTCCGCCGCCGTCCTCCTGCTCGGCAGTTTCCCCGGCGATGTAGCCTGGCTCCGCGACCCCGCCATCCAATCTCTGCCCCATCAAACCTACCTCAACGGCGTCACACTCCTCCGACTCCCGCCCGGTTTCACGCCACCTCCCGTCACCGACCCCGTAAAATCCAATCAACCCCCGCCGCCTCGCTGAACGCGAAACATCCGTCTCCAGTGATCTGCAATTAAAAAGACGGCACGGCTTCATATTCGCTGCACACAAAAGCAGCGTTTTAGCGCATCTGATTTGTGATTCATTTCCCAATCCCTTGATTTTAAGTGATTCCGCGCTTTGTGCCGATATGGAAAAAAGAGGCAAACGCATAACTTTTGCGCGAACGTCCGCTCGATTGATGCGTATGATTCATTAAGGAGGCTAGCCATGATTGCTGCACCCCAGCGTCGCACTCGCCCGGGCCCCAAGCCCAGGCCAGCCAGCGAACCGCAAGTCTGAAACACCTTCAGCCCTGCGATTCGAACGAACCAAGCCCAGCGCCACACGCTGGGCTTATTTGTTGCACCTTCGTGGTTCATCCCGCGCCGCCTTAGAATGCCGCGCATGGCCATCAAAAAGTTGCCCGAAGATTTCGTCGTCACCGAGCAACTCTCCGCCGCGTGGCAGGCCGCCGTCACATCTCGCCCCGCGACCTTCGCCGTCTACCTCCTCCGCAAACGCTCCCTCAGCACGCCCGAAGCCGCCGCCGCCCTCGCGCGCAAACTCAATCTCCGCCCCGGTGACCTCGCCTACGCAGGCCTCAAGGACAAGCAGGCCGTCACCGCCCAGCACGTCACAATCGCAACCGATCCGCGACGCCCGCTCCCGCCGAAAATCGAAACCCTCGACTGGTCCGCCCATCGCCTCGGCTACGTCGCCGAGCCCATCACTTCCGCCGCGATCGACTCCAATCACTTCGACATCATCATCCGCACGCTCACGCTCAAAGACCTCACCGAAATCACCGCCGCCGCGCAGCTTCTCGCTATCCCCCAACCCCTAACCCCCAACCCTCGATCCCCTTCTCTCCTCATCGTCAATTACTTCGGCGAGCAGCGCTTTGGCTCTACGCGCAGCGGCAATAGCGAAGACCCCGGCCATCTCGCCCGCCTCCTCATCCGCGGCCAATTCGAAGAAGCGCTGCGATTGATCATTGCCACGCCGCACCGCAATGACCACACCGACACCAAAATCTTCAAGCGCACCGTCGCCGAGCACTGGGGCGACTGGCGTGAAATCCTCCCATCGCTCCCCGATGTTCCCGAGAAGGAAGCCGTCCACCATCTCGCCGGTCGGCCCACAAATTTCGCCGGCGCCTTTGCCAAACTTCCCTACCTCGATCAGCAGATGATCGTCGATGCCTATCAATCCTGGCTCTGGAACCGCATCGCCCGGCAGTTCATCACCGACATCATCGCGCCGTCCTCGCTCATCACCGCACAGGACAAATTCGGCGACCTCATTTTCCCCCACGCCGCCGCCGTCCCGCGTGAGCTGGCCGACCTCGACCTCCCCATCCTCGGCGAAAACTCAGAGCTGCGCGACCCGTGGAAATCCGCTGCGGAAAAAGTCCTCGACGAGGAAAAGCTCACGACCGCCGATCTCCGCATCCCCGGTCTCCCGCGCCCCGCGTTCCGGCAGGTCCCGCGCCGCCTCTTCGTCCCCGCCACCGATTTCAAAATGGACCCCGCACAGCCCGATGAACTCCAGCCCAAAGCCAAACGCTACAAACTCGCCGTGCACTTCACACTCCCGCGCGGCTCCTACGCCACCGTCGCCCTGCGAGCCATCGGCGAATGACACGGCAACCTCTCCGATTTTGCAAAAATAATTGAAAAGGCTGTAAGGTTGCCGCCGCCGCGACGGACTTACCTACGGATGAAACTCATGGACGCTCCATCTCCGGTGGCCGCAAGCGATGAGCAGTTGCTCGCCGAGTTTGTCGATCGCCGCAGCGAGGCGGCTTTCGCCGAGGTGGTCCGGCGGCACGGCGGGATGGTGCTGTCGGTCTGCCGCTCGGTGCTGGGCAACACCGCCGACGCCGAGGACGCCGCACAGGCCGTGTTCCTGACGCTGGCGCAGAAGGCTAAAAGTGCGGGTGTGCGTTCGCACCTCGTCGGATTTCTGCACCGCGTGGCGTGGTACGTGGCGGCGCGCGCGGCTGAAGGCAAGGCGATCCGCCGCCGCCACGAACAGGAGGCCGCACGCATGCGGAGGGAATCGCTGCCAACCGAGCGGGAGCCGATCCAATTCAGCGGACTTCAGGCTGCGTTCGCCGGGATGCCCGAGAAATACCGCGTGCCGCTGATCCTCCACCACATGGAGGGCCGCTCGCACGCCCAGACCGCCGCGATCACCGGATGCAGCGCCGAGACCATCGCGGTTCGGCTGCACCGCGGGCGTGAGATGCTCCGCAAACGCCTCGATCGCAAGGGCATCTCGACTTCGATGGCAGGCCTCGCCGGTGGCTGGGGCCCGCCGATCAAACCCACAACTGCCTTCGTCGCGGGTGCCGCCAAGTCCGCCACTTCGATGGTCGCCGGTCTGCCCGCCTCCGCGGCGGTGATCTCGGCGCAGGCGCTGGCCCTTTCAAAAGGAGCGATGAGCATGCTGTTCTGGGAGAAGGTCAAAATGTTGGCAGCGATCGCCGTGATCGCGCTGCTGGTCAGCGGCGGCGTCGGCGCGGCATGGGCCGCGAACTCCGGCGAAACGGCTGCGCCGATCAAGCCCGCCCCGGAGACTCATACGGCGCCCGTCGAGCCCGCTCCTCCGCCCAAGCCCATCGCGGTGACGCCGCCCGCGACTCCTCGATACCGCACGGGCCAGATCGTCCGCATCGACGCCGCCTCGATCACGCTCCACCAGCAAACCGGCCCCGACCTAATCTTCCCGCTCGACGGTTCAACCGACGTGAATCTCGATGGCAAGCGCGTCGCCGTCACCGACCTCAAGATCGGCATCGATGCCGCGGTCATTTTCTTCGCCCCCGGCCAGCCCGCCAAGGAAATCCGCGCCAGAACGCGCATCTCCACCACGCCGAACTGATCCGCATACGGCCCAGCATCGCTCGCAACCCTCCGCCGCATTTGGCGGAAACGATATCCCATTCTCATCACCCCTTACACGGGAACCTCGCCATGAAAGCCGCCGCCCCGCAATCCCAATCGTTCAGCCTCGCCCGCCTTTTCAACGTGATGAATCCGGCACACCATCGAAAAGCGCTTCGCCGCGCAGCCGCGGCCCGCGTCACATTTTCAGGCCTCGACACGCTCGAGCCCCGCGCGATGTTCTCCGCCGCGCCCGCCGGAACCATCGTCTACATGTCCCCCGGCGCCGGCGGGTCCTACGACATCTACGCCATGAACGCCGACGGCACCAACGTCCGCAACATCACCAACAACACCGCGCTCGATGGCTACCCCCAAGTCAGCGAAGACGGCACGATGGTCGCCTTCGCCTCCGATCGAGCCGCGCCAGGCACGGGCAAGCTCGATGTCTACACCATGAACATCGACGGCTCCAATGTCCGCCGCATCACCACCGACGGCGCGAGCTGGGACCCGGCGTTCAACTACGACAAGACGAAGATCCTCTTCACCTCCACCGCGGGCGGGCTCTACGACATCTACACCGCCAACGCCGACGGCACCGGTCGCGTCAATGTGTCGCACAACCCCGGCGTCGATGAGTTCGCCTCGTGGAACGACGACGGCACCAAGATCGTCTTCGCCTCCTACCGCGACGCCGACGCCGCCCACACCGGCAACGAAGAGATCTACATCATGGACGCCAACGGCGACAACCAGACGCGACTGACCTTCGACACCACGCGCGACAATTATCCCGCCATGTCCGCCGACGGCCGCATCGCCTTCACCGCCGAGCGCGACGGCAATCGCGAGATCTACGTGATGAACTCCGACGGCTCCAACCCGCACAACATCACCAACAGTCCCTACACCGACCAGATCCCCTATTGGGAGCCCGACGGCGACCACATCAGCTACACCTCCTACCGCGATCTCGGCGGCAATGGCGATGTCTACGTCATGAACTCCGATGGCAGCGAAAACCATCGCGTCACCTTCGGCAGCGGGCAGGATGTCTACGCCGGGTGGGGCGAACTGGCCCCGGCGCTGACGATCGCCGACGCCGCCATCACCGAAGGCAACAGCGGCACGAAGCTGCTCAACTTCACAGTCACACTCTCCAAGGCCAGCGATCAGACCGTCACCGTCGTGTACAACACGTCGCCCGGGACCGCGGTTTCCAGCGGTCTCGCCGCCGATTTCGTCGCTGCCGTGGGCACCGTGACATTCGCTCCCGGTGTGCTGACGCAGAACATCAGCGTCACCATCAACGGCGACAAGACCGTCGAGCCCAATGAAACCTTCACCGTCAATCTCAGCAATCCGGTCAACGCCACCATTGCCGACAAACAGGCCATCGGCACGATCACCAACGATGACACGAATCCGCCCGGCACGCTCGGGATGAGCACGACGTCCTACCCCGTGAGCGAGGCGGGTCCATACGTCGCGATCACCGTCAACCGCACAGGCGGCAGCGGCGGGGTGGTGAGCGTCTCCTACACGACGTACAACAGCACCGCGATCGCCGGCAGCGATTACACCGCCGTCAGCGGTGTGCTGAACTGGGCGTCGGGCGATGCTTCGCCGCGCACCATCATCGTGCCGATCATCAACGACTCGATCTATGAAACCAGCGAGAAGTTCTACATGGTCCTGAGCAACGCCACCGGCGGCGCGACGCTCGGCACCTCCGCGGCGTACATCACGATCACCGACAACGATCCAGCCCCCGTCGCCCCGCAGACGGCGACGACCACAACGGCAAACTCATTCGCCGTTGCATCCGAAACGCAGGTGGATGTCCTGCAAACGGTCCGGCCGCGCCGCCGCGCGGTGGGCCGCGTCCGCTGATTCGGAGCGATAAGCCGCAAGCGGCTGGAGAAAAATCACCCGCCGATCTTCTCGGCCAGGAAGCTCTCGACCTTGTCGATACCGATGCGCTGCTGCGTCCCGCTGTCGCGGTCGCGGACCGTGACGGTCTGATTCGTCAGCGTCTCGCCGTCGATGGTGAAGCAGTAGGGCGTGCCCGCCTCGTCCATGCGGGCGTAGCGTTTGCCGACGGTCTGCTTCTCGTCGAACTCGACGATGAACTTCTGGCGCAGCTCCTTGTAGAGCTTCTCGCCGACCTCGGGCATGCCGTCCTTGTTGACCAGCGGGAAGATGCCGGCTTTCACCGGCGCCATGCGCGGATTGAATTTCATGTAGACGCCCGAAGCGCGGCTCGGGTCCGGTGTGTACGCCTCGCAGAGCAGCGCGAGCGTGCCGCGGTCGGCACCGGCGCTGGGCTCGACGACGTGCGGGAAGTATCGCGCCTGCTTGTTGATCTCGTCCTTGGGCAGGCCCTGCGCCTGCAGCTTCACCTGAAGCTCCTGATCGAAATACATCATTTTGTCGCCCTTGCCGCAGGCGGTCGCGTGGGCCTTGAGATCGAAGTCGGCGCGGTGGGCGATGCCCTCGAGCTCGCCGTAGCCCGGCGAGGTGAAGGGGAAGCGGTACTCGACGTCGCAGACGCCGGCCCCTTCCTTGGCGTAGTGCGAGAGCTCGTCCTTGTCGTGGTCGCGGAGTTGCAGGTTGTCACCGGCCAGGCCGATCTTCTTCCACCACTCATAGCGGCTGTTCCGCCAGTATTTGTACCACTCGTTGGCCGTCTCGGGCTTGATGAAGAACTCGATCTCCATCTGCTCAAACTCGCGGCTGCGGAACGTGAAATTGCGCGGCGTCACCTCGTTGCGGAACGCCTTGCCGATCTGCGCAATGCCGAACGGCACCTTCACGCGCGACGTGTCGACGATGTTCCAGAAGTTTGCGAAAATTCCCTGTGCTGTCTCGGGGCGGAGCCACGCTTTGCTGTCTTCATTCTGCATTGCGCCGACGTAAGTCTCGAACATGAGGTTGAACTGACGCGGCTCGGTGAGGCTGCCGGGCTTGTCGGCGTGAGGGCCGATGACCTTCGTGTAGTCGTACACGGCGATCTGCGTCAGCGGGACGATGTGATACTCTTCGAGCGACCGCTTGGCGCCCTTCTGAATCTTCTTCTGCGCCGCTTCGGGCTCGCCCTGAACGAAGGCGAACATCGGCGTGGCGTCGGTGGTGTGCTTGTAGACGAAGAGATGATCGTGGCGGTAGCGGTTCTTCGTCTCGCGGCAGTCAACCATCGGATCGTTGAATCCCGCGGCGTGGCCGGAGGCGATCCAGACCTTGGGGTTCATGATGATGGTGCAATCGACACCGACGACGTCGATGGTTTTGCCGTCATAGCCGGCCGGCGAGCAGGTGACGATGTCTTTCCACCAGGCGTCTTTGAGGTTGCGTTTGAGTTGGGCGCCGAGGGGGCCGTAGTCCCAGAAGCCGTTGATACCGCCGTAGATTTCGGAGGACTGAAAGATGAACCCGCGGCGGCGGCAGAGGGCGACGATGTCGTCCATCGACTTGGTGGTCGGAGCGGGCGCGGCACTGTCTTGCGGGTTGGCGGGGGCTTCGGACATGGCGGATTCCTCGGTGAAAAGAGAGGCGAAATGGTACGCGAATGCAGAACAACCGACAACGCGGCAGCGGTTTGGCCGCTTGCGGCTTAGCGCTCCGAAGCGCGAATCATTGGCGCACGGTGTACTTCTCGCGCACCCTCACCCGGCCTCGCGGACTCGGCCACCCTCTCCCCGGGGGCGAGGGATTAAGAGCGGAGCTTCGCGATCGCGCGCATGACTGATGCATCGGTCATCTCGGCGGTGACTTCGTGGAGCGGGACCCAGCGGGCGTCTTTGGCATCGGAGCCGGCGGTGAAATCGGTGTCGGGGGCGGTGAAGAGGAAGCGGACGTCGAAATGCTCGTGGCCGGGCTCGCCCTTCATCGCGGGGATGGGGTGGATGTCGAGGTCGAAGATCTCGACCACGTGCTGCGCGTGGCGTACTTCCGGCGCACCCTCACCCGGCCTCGCGGACTCGGCCACCCTCTCCCCGGGGGAGAGGGGGCCTGCAAGCTGCGCGATGCCGACCTCTTCAAGGACCTCGCGCCGCGCGGCGGCGAGGATATTGGTGTCTTCGGGATCGACATGGCCGCCGGGCTGGAGCCAGCGGTGCAGCTTGGCGTGCATGATAAGCAGCAGCGAACCGCGGTCGGGTGAGAGGACGAACGACGACGCGGTGAAATGGCCCGGCACGAAGTGCGAGCGGGAGAAGCAATCAGGCGAGGTGAGCAGCTCACGCATGCGCGCGTGATGCTTCGCCTCCGGTGCATCGGTGGGGGTGAAGGCATCGAGCAGGGCTTGGAGATCGGGGCGACGGGGCATGCGGGTGAGGATCGGCGGAGGCGGGAGGTGAAGTGTGCGATGAGCGTGGCGCGAAGCGATCATTTTTTCTCGACGGGCTGCTCTTCCCACGGGGCGGGCTTCGGCGGGGCCTTGGCGCCGAGCTTGAATTCGGAGCCGGCGTTGATGAGCGTGGGCTTGGGGGAATCGGTGATGAGGTGGACATTGCCGGCGGTCACGCGGACGGTAGAGGTTCCGTCGGGCAGGACAGTGGCGGAGAATTCGCCGCCGAGCTCGGCGAGCGAAGCGCTGGGCAGGTCGAGCGTGAAGCCATGGGCGACGTCGGGCGTGCGGACGGTCGCGGCCCCGCTGCGCAGATCGCCGCGCGATTGCGAGGTGATGGCGAATTCGGCGGGGGCGGTGAGCGTGACGGTGACGCCGGAGTTGAACTGCACGGTCGCCGTGCCGCTCTTGAGGCGGAGGTGCTGGACGGTCTTTGGGGCGAAGCGCGGCTGCGGCTCAAGCGGTTCCCAGACGGTTTCCTTTGCATTGACGAGCGTCGCGACGGGCTGCTCGTAACCGGGCGGCTGCAGGGCGGAGCTGAAGTCGGCGGGCGCGCCGGCGCACCCGGCGGTCAGCAGCGCGGCGGACACGATCAACAGGGCGGTCGCGGTCTTCATGGTGTGGACTCCGGCTTTTAGAGCACCGCGTTGAGCGGCAAGATGTTCTGGCAGAGTTCGTCGCGGGTGTAGCGGCGGGAGAGGTCGAGCTCCAGCGCGACGCCGTGTTCGTGATCGGAGTTGAGGATGAGCATGGTATCACCGCAGGTGTCCCAGCCCATTTCGGCGGGCTGGTGGCCGAGCACGAACTGGTCAACGCCCCAGAGGCTGGCGAGCTCGCTGGCCAGCGGCTGATTGAGATTGCGGCCCCAGACCATCAGATGCGCGCTGCCGCCGGTGCGGGAGAGGTCGGCGGGTGTCAGCGCCCGGTCGAGCACGGTGGGATCGAACCCAACGCGCTTGCGCGGCGATGGCAGGCTGTGTGCACAGAGTACACCGGCGCCGCGCACCGCCAGCGGCAGCGAGCAGACGTAGCGCTTGATCGCTTCATGCACACGGTCGCAGGCCCCGCCGAAGATGTAGTCGAGCCCGTCGTTGAACGCAGTCACGACCCCGCGGCCGTCCTTCATGATGTCCTCGCCGGAGACCTGGGCGAGTTCGTGATTCGAGAGCACGTGGTGGAGCTGCGCGGGATATTTGTTTTTCAGCTCGGCGACGCGCGCGAGGATGCGGTAGGAGAAGTCCATACCGCGGATGAGATGCTCGCCGTGGATGAGTTCGTGGAGGACGAGGTGGCGGTCGGCGGCGCGGTCGAGCTGGGCGAGCTTGAGGATGGCTTCGAAGTTGCCGGTGTGGTCGTGGAGATCGCCGGTGAGGAGGACGTGGCCGGTGGCGGGGAGATCGACGACGGAGCCGCGGCGGCCGGGCGTGGCGAAATTCGCGGCGGCGGCGCGATCAAACAGATCGCACACGACACCCGCATTCTGTAGATCGATCGCCTCGCCCTGCATCTCCATGCGCTTACGGTATCGGTCGGCGTGAAGCTATGTCAACCTTCGAACCGATACCTATGCTGTAGAGACGAGGCTTCCCACCCGAGAATTACGCGAGGTTGCCATGGCCAAGACCACCGTCGGAAAATATCTCACGACACGGTTGCGGGAGACCGGGCTCGGCCACGTCTTCGGGATCCCGGGCGATTATGTGCTGCGGTTCTACGATCTGCTGGTCGAGAGCCCGCTGCAGCTCGTCGGCACGTGCACGGAGATCGGCGCCGGTTACGCCGCGGACGCCTATGCCCGCGTCAACGGCCTGGGCTGCGTCTGCGTCACGTACTGCGTGGGCGGATTGAATGTGCTCAACGCCGTCGCCGGGGCGTATGCCGAGAAGAGCCCGCTGATCGTCATCAGCGGAGCGCCGGGGATGGGGGAGCGTGCCCGCTCGCCGCTGCTGCATCATCAGGTGCGTGATTTCCACACGCAGCTTCAGATATACGAGAAGGTGACGTGCGCCGCTGTCGCGATCGAGGACCCGGCCGACGCGCCGCGGCTCATCGATGAGACGATCGCCGCTTGTCTGCTTCACAAGCGGCCGGTTTACATCGAGCTGCCGCGCGACATGGTCGATGCGCCGTGTGCCGCGCCCAAGCCGATCAAGCATGAGCCGGAGCGGAGCGAGCCGAAGGTGCTCGCCGAAGCGGTGGCCGAGGCGTCGGCGCTGCTCAAGACTGCGAAGAATCCGGTGATCCTCGCGGGCGTCGAGCTGCACCGCTACGGTCTGCAGGAATCGCTGCTCGCGCTGGTCAAGCGGAGCGGCTACCCGGTGGCCGGCACGCTGCTGGGCAAGAGCGTGATGTCCGAGCGACATCCGCAGTACCTGGGCATCTACGAGGGCGCGATGGGAAGTGACGAGGTGCGCAGGGTTGTCGAAAGCGCCGACTGCCTTCTGATACTCGGGGCGCCGCTGACGGACATCGACCTCGGCGGGTTCACCGCAAAGCTCGATCCGTCTCGCACGATCAACGTCGAGGCACACCGCGTCAGCATCCGCCGGCACCATTTCGACGGCGTGTCACTGGGCGATTTCATCAAGGCGGTCGCCAGAGCTCCGATCGGCGCGACGCGGCGGAACGTCGTGCCGCCCAAGCCGACACCGACGCCGTTCAAGCCGCGGCCGACGAGCCCCGTGACCGTGCAGCGCATCTTCCAGCGCATCAACGAATACCTCGATGCCCACACCGTCGTCATCTGCGACATCGGCGACAGCCTGTTCGGGGCCGCAGACCTGACGATCCACGAGCGCACCGAATTCATCAGCCCGGCGTACTACACGTCGATGGGCTTCGCCGTGCCCGCGGCGCTCGGGGCGCAGGTCGGTCGGCGGTCGCTGCGGCCGCTCGTTTTCGTCGGCGACGGCGCGTTCCAGATGACCGGCCAGGAGATTTCGAGCATCGTCCGCCAGAAGCTCAACCCGATCATCATCGTGCTCAACAACAAGGGCTACACGACCGAACGATACATCCGCGAAGGGCCCTACAACAACATCCACGATTGGGCCTTTCACCTCTGGCCGCAGATCGTCCGCGAAGGGTGGGGCACGGAGGTCCGCACCGAGGGTGAGTTCGAGACAGCCCTGGCCCGCGCCCGCAAAAACGACCACTGCTTCTCGATCCTCAACGTGCACCTCGAACCGATGGACGGCTCGGCGGCGCTCAAGCGCCTCGGCGAGCGGCTGGGTCGGAGTGTCTCGGCCAAATCACGGCGGAAGTAATGTTTGACGGTGTGCCATGCACTCGGCTCTGCGTGAGCATGATTGTGCGCCAATCGAAGACAAATCCCATGCCCACGCAAAGCCGAGGGCATGGCACACAAGACAGGCACACGGCAATCTACGCCGTGACCGGTTGCGCCGGCACATCGGGGCGGGTCTTTTTGCCAGTGTCGTAATTCGGTGCGTACCAGCAGGCGGCCCAGTGGCGGGGTTCGGTTTCGAGCAGGGCGGCGTCGTTGTTCACACAGTGCGTCATCACGCGGTGCTCGGACTTTTCCTCGCCGGGGGAGCGGACGAGCGTGGTGTCCTTGGGATTCGCGGCTTCGGCGAGCTGGCGGGTCTTGGCGCAGCGCGGGTGGAAGGGACAGCCGCTGGGAAGTTTTGCGGGGTTGGGCACGTGACCGGGGATGGTGGTGAGGCGGTGCTTGGCTTCGCCGAGGTTGGGCATCGAGTCGAAGAGGCCGCGGGTGTAGGGGTGCAGCGGGTTGGAGAAGATGTCGTGGACGGATCCGTATTCGACGACGCGGCCGGCGTACATCACGGCGACGGCGTCGGCATTTTCGGCGACAACACCCAGGTCGTGCGTGATGAGCAGGATGCTCATGTTGTGCTGGCGTTGCAGCTTCCGCAGGAGCTCGAGGATCTGGGCCTGGATCGTCACGTCCAGCGCGGTCGTCGGCTCGTCGGCCAGCAGCAGCCGCGGCTTGCAGGCGAGCGCCATCGCGATCATCACGCGCTGCCGCATGCCGCCGGACATCTGATGCGGATACTCGTCGAGTCGGCGGCGCGGGTCGGCGATGCCGACGTCGCTGAGCGCCGACACTGCGATCTCGATCGCCTGCGCTTTGTTGACATGCTGGTGGAGCAGGACTGCTTCGAGGATCTGATCGCCGATTGTGTAGACCGGGTTCAGGCTCGTCATCGGTTCCTGAAAGATCATGGCGATGTCCTTGCCACGGATCTTCTGCATCTGTTTTTCGGAGAGGTGGAGCAGGTCCTGGCCATCGAACATGACGCGGCCGCGGTCATAGCGGCCGGGCGGTGTGGGGACGAGTTGGAGCGTCGAGAGTGCGGTGATGGAGTTGCCGCAGCCCGATTCGCCGACGACAGCAAGGGTCTGCTGCGGATAGACGCTGAGGTTGACGCCGTTGACGGCTCGGATGACGCCCTCGCCGGCGTGGAACGACACGGCGAGGTCCTCGATCTGCAGCAGGGGTTTGTCGGCCATGGTGTTTTTCAGGTTATTCGAGTTGGCGGCGTCGGTCGAGCGGCGGGATGCGATGGTCGATCACATCTGTGCCGATTTCTTGAGGTGCGGGTCAATGGCATCGCGGAGGGCTTCGCCGATGAGTGTGTAGGCGAAGACGGTCAGGAAGATCGCGGCTCCGGGGAAGACGGCGATCCACCATGTGAATCCGCCGGTGGCGCCGGTGGTCTGGAAGAGCAGCTGTCCCCAGCTGGGTTCATCGACGAGGCCGAGGCCCAGGAAGCTGAGGGTGGATTCGGCGAGGATGGCGCTGGCGACACCGAAACTGGCGGAGACGAGGACCGGGGTCAGACCGTTGGGGAGCATGTGGCGGAAGAGGATGGACCGGAGGGGCAGGCCGCAGGCAACGGCGGCCTGGACGAAATCCTGCTTGCGGAGCTTGAAGAACTCGGCGCGGATGAATCGTGCGTAGCCGGACCAGCTGGTAAGCCCGATGATGGCCATCATGAAATAGATGCGCTGGAATTCGACGCCGAGGATTTTCGGATTTCCCGGGAAGAATGCGACGACCATGAGTAGCAGGATGAGCGTGGGGATGAACTCGAAGATTTCGACGAATCGCATCCCCAGCAGGTCGACGACGCCTGCGAAATAGCCCATGAGCCCGCCGATGATGATGCCGCAGGTGATCGCGATTCCGGTGGCGATGAACCCGACTGCAAGGACGGTTCTGCAGGCGTGGATCATGCGGCTGGCGACGTCGGAACCGTTGGCCTCGGTGCCGAGCCAGTGCCCGCGTTTGCGGGCCTCGGATTCCCGGCCTGCGGCCCACCAGGGCGGCTGGACATCGCGGACGGGGATGTCGCGCAGCCGATCGCTGGGCGAATAGGGGATCGGAGCGTTGAGGACGAAGTCGACTTTTCCGGCGGCGGCGGCCAGGCGGTACTTGTCGTAGACGGCGGGAGGCCGGTGACCGATGAGCTGCGCGGAGATCGGCGCGACGACGATGACGATGGCGGCGACGATGAGCAGCCGCGCCCTTCCGTCCAATCCGCGGATGAATGAGACGATGGCGAACGCCAGGGTCGCGCAGAGGAGCACGACGTCGCCGACGCCGATGTTTTCGATGAGTGGGCTGGACCAGTGGCCCGACTGCTTGATGAGCAGCGGATAAGAGCTGGCGATGAAGGGGGCGAAGATCGCCAACAGCGCGAGCGCTCCGATCCACGCCGCACCCACACGTGCGCCCCAGAGCCCCATCGTCTCGCGCAGGACGCGTGACCAGAACGATCGCGACGCGCGCGTCCGCCCCGGGGCCTCGTCGATCGGCGGAGCTGTGACGCTATCACTCATAGCTCACCCTCGGATCGGCCGCGGCGTAGAGCACATCAACGATCAGGTTGGCCAGCATCGTCAGCACGCCGGCGGCGAGGATCTCGGCCATGACGAGTTCTTGGTCCTTGAATTCGATGGCCTCGATCATGAGCTTGCCCATGCCGGGGATGCCGAAGATGATCTCGACGACAAACGATCCGGCGAGCAGTCCGGGCAGGATGTGCGCGGCGACTGTGATGAGCGGGAGCAGGCTGTTGCGGAAGACGTGGTGCCAGAGGACGTCGTGTTCGGAGACGCCCTTGGCCCGGGCGGTGCGGACGTAATCGACGCGGATGTTTTCGAGCACCGCGCCGCGGTTGAGCTTGGTGAGGAAGGCGAATCCGCCGTAGGCCAGGCACGTCACCGGCAGCGCCATGTGCCACAGCATGTCGAGCAGCCAGCCGCGCTCGAAGCCGGCGGCGCCGAAATGGGGCAGGAACGGCATGGCGTCGGCGTGGAGGTCATGGAGCCCGACGGTCGGAAAAGCCTGGATGTAAAGCCGATTGGCGAGGAACCCCTGAAGCATGACACCGGCCCAGATGGTCGGCACTGCCCAGAGCGCGAGCAGGGCAAAGCCGGAGGTGATGTCGAGGAACCGACCGCGGTGGCGTGCGGCATAGACGCCCAGCAGGATCGAGATCAAGTAAATGAGAGGCAACGTGGTGACATTGAGCAGCAGTGTGATCGGCAGCGCGTCGCCGACGAGCGAGAGGACGCTGCGGTTCTTGACGAAACTCCGCCCGAAGTCGGGGACCTTGAGGCCGAGTTTCCGAGGCTCGCCCTTTGCGTTGACGCCGATCTGCAAGCCGATGCCCGACGGCGCCTCTTCGTCGATGGTCCACGCGCCAATGGGCGAGATCTTGTTGAGCCAATTTCCGTATTGTACGAGCAGCGGGTCGTTGAGCCCGTAGCGTTTGTTGAGGTACTCGGCGCGTGCCGCGCGGTCGCCGGCGCGCATCTCGCCGTCGCGGCTGAGGAGCATCTGGGTGACATCGCCGGGGGAGGCTTTCATGACGAAGAACACCACGGCTGTCATGCCCAACAGCGTGGGAATCATCAGGAGGATTCGGCGGATCAGATAGGTGGCCATGGATTCATTTCCCGCGGAGTTGAAGCCCCTTGGGAACATACCATTCGATCGGATTGGGCCAGAGCGAGACGCTGTTGAGGCCGATCACTGGGACGGTCTGGACGTTCTTGATGCGGTTGTCGAGCCAGAGGATGGCGCTGGAGCGGATCAGAAACGTGTAGGGCTGATCTTCGTGGATCACACGGTGGCAGGCCTGCCAGACACGCATCCGCTCGGCCCTGTCGAGTGTGACGTACGCCTTGTCGATGAGCTTGTCGAGCTCGGGGCTGGAGTAGCTGTTGCGGTTGTCGCCATCCTTGATGCTGCTGCTGTGGAACGCCTGCTGCGGATCGTCTTCGAGATCGCCGGACCAGCGGAGCGTGATGGCTTCGAAATCCTTCTCGTTGAGATTCTTGATGAAGACGGTCCACTTGACCGGGTGGAGGCGGAGATTAATCCCGGCGCGGGCGAGATTGTCGTGCAGGAACAGCACAATCTTTTCGGTGAATTCGTTGCCCGAGGGATAGCTCAGCTCGGGTTCAAAGGGTGTGCCGTCGGGCTTCAGCATCGTGCCGTCGGCCTTGACCTTGAATCCGGCGTCCTTGAGTAGGGCGACGCCGCGGGCCGTGTCGTAGGGCCAGGGCTTGATCGATTTGTCGTATTGATCGGTGAGGTCGCTGAAGGGGGCCGTGCAGATCTTGCCGTAGCCCAGGAAGATCTGATCGAGCAGGGTCTGGCGGTCGATGAGCATGGTCATCGCCTGCCGGACGCGCTTGTCGGCGAAGACGGTGGGCTGCCCGCCACGCTTCTGGTTCCATGCGATGTAGCTGTACCCCAGACGCGCCGAGTCGTAGACGAAGTATTGCTTGTTCTTGAGCAGGTCGGCGTCCTTGAGCATCTCGACGTGTTGTTCGGGCACGGCGGGGATGCCGTCGATCTCGCGGTTGCGGAAGGCGACGAGCTCCGTCGAATTCTTCTCGATCGTGCGATAGATCATCCGGTCCCATGGCCCCGGCTCGCCCCAGTAGCGCTCGTTGCGCACCAGCTCGATCGGCTGGTCGGGCGAGAAATGCTCGGGATCGGGCAGGCGGTAGGGCCCCGTCCCCATCAGCAGTGCCACGTTGTCACGGATCTGCTGCGCGCTGTACTTGGCGAACAGGTGCTTGGGAATGATAAAGATGCCCATCGCCCGGTCGAAAGCCTCGTAGAACCTCTCGAAGTGGAACTTCACCTCGAGCGGGCCGAGCTTCTCGACCTTCTTGATCGATTTGTAATACTCGCGGTCGCGGCCCTCCGAGATGTTCGGGTCCATGCGGATTTCAAAGCTGAAGACGACGTCGTCGGCGGTGAATGGATGTCCGTCGGAGAATGTCACGCCGTCGCGCAGCTGCACAATCGCGCTCAAGCCGTCGGGCGCCTTCTGCCAGCTCTTTGCCAGGAGCGGGATGGTTTCGAGTGTGTCGTAGTCTGTCGTGCCAAGGGCCTGGAGCACGCGGGCCTGGACGATGCGGGAGTAGAGGTCCTGGGCCATGAGCGGGTTGAGCGTGGGCACGGCGACCGAGAAGGATTCGACGGACCAGTCGCCGCGCGCGTAATCCTTCTGCTTCTGCGCTTCCTTGACGCGGCGGAACACGGCGTCGGATTCGGAAGTCCCCGCCACATCCGTTGGCGTCTGAACCGTGGCGCGCCCGGCGCCGTCGGCGACAGCCCGGCGTAGCGCCGCCACGTCATTGGTCTGCTGCTGGACCGACGTCTGGATCTGGCTGAACTTCTCCCACTGCCGATCATCCTGCACCATCTTCAGGGCGAGCATGGCCACCACCGCGACCAGCAGCAGCAGGGTGATGAAATCCTTGAAGCCGAATCGATTTTCCATGGAACGGTCTCGCGGAACGAGTTTCAGGTTTCAAGTTTCAGAGTTTCAAGTTTTGAGTTTCCGGCTTCCGGTTCCCGCTGGGAACTTGAAACTCTGAAACTTGAAACCTGAAACTTCTTTTCCTCAGCGTTTTCGTGCGCGCGGGTCGTAGCGGTCGCGCAGGCCGTCGCCGACGAAGTTCAGGGCCAGCAGCGTCAGCCCCAGCATGCCGCAGGGCCACAGGAGCAGCCAGAGGCGCGTGCGGATCGGGTTGAGTTCGCCCAGGCCCTCGGCGGCGAGGCTGCCCCAGCTCGGAAGCGGCGGCTGGACGCCGATGCCCAGGAAGCTGAGGAACGATTCCTCGAGGATCGCATTCGGCACGGCGAGCGTCGTGTACACGATGATCGGCCCGATCAGATTCGGCAGCACGTGCACCAGCAAAATGCGCGACGGCGAGCAGCCCATCGCCCGCGCCGCTTCGATGAAGGGCTGGCCCTTGAGGCTCAGCACCTGCCCACGCACCACGCGCGCCAGCGTCAGCCAGCTCACCGAGCCGATCGCGATCAGCAGCGTGATCAGGTTGCCCGTCGATTGCCCGAGCCACCGCGCCATGATCGGCTGCAGCGCGACGTTCAGCAGCACGACAAGCAGGATGTACGGCAGGCCGTAGAGCACATCGACGAAACGCATCATCGCCGAATCGGTCTTGCCGCCGGCGTAACCGGCGATCATGCCCCACGTCGTGCCGATGAACATGGTGATCGTCGCCGCGGCCAAGCCGATGCCCAGCGAGATCGCGCCGCCCAGCAGGGTGCGCGCCAGCAGCGATCGCCCGAGCTTGTCGCCGCCCATGAGGTTGCCGAAGTGCAGGCTCGGCGGGGCGAGCGTGCCGTCGATGTTCGTCTTGTCGTAATTGGCCAGCGTCCACGGCAGCGACACGAGACATGCCGCGACCACAAAACCCAGCAGCACCGCGCCGACCATCACCGTGCTCGGCAGCCGCCACCGCGCAGCGTCCGGCGCGATCTCGCGCGTCATCGGCTCCGGCATCACCACGACGTCAGCCATAGGGCGAATATGATACCCAGCGGCCACAAGGTTGTTTAGCCACCGGCCCAAGTGACCGCCGCCGTCGCCATCGCTAGAGTGGTCGCCATGTCCCCTCGCGCGATGCTTTTCTGCGGCCTGATCTTCTTTGCACTTGCCGGCTGTCAGCAGACGGTCAATCCATCCTTTTCCATCACGCGGGGCGAAGCGAACGCGGTGCTCAACGAGATGGCCGCCCACCCGGTCCGTCAGGTCCGCCCGCTGGTCGTCCTCGGCGGGTGGCGCGACATCCTGAATCTCCACGAAACGATGCGGAACCACATCGCGCCCTACTTCCTTTCGCCGAAGTTCATCGCCGTCGGGTTCGGCGATTGCGACACATTTGAGGAATGCCGCAAGCGATTGCTGCATGAGGTCAATGCCGCGCTGCTCGGCACCGGCATCGATCCGTCGCAGACCGCCGAGGTGGACGTGGTCGCGTTCTCGATGGGCGGCGTCGTCGCTCGCTACACCGCCGCGCCGCCGCCGGGCGTCGAGCCGTCGCAGCGGCTCCGCATCGCGCGCCTCTTCACCATCGCCTCACCGCATCGCGGGGCGAGCTCCGCGTCGCTAGCGATCTGGGATTCGTTCGCGGCGGATCTGCACGACGATTCGCCGTTCATCCTCGACCTCGCCAAGCGTGACGTCGGCCGCGCTTATCCGATCTACCCGTATGTCTGGCTCGGCGACGGCATCGTCGGCCCCGAGCACACCGCGCCGCCCGGCGAGCCCGATGCGTGGTGGCTCGCCAATCCGTTCCTTGAAACGCCGCACGTCGGCACCGCCAGCGACCCGCGCATCCTCGCCGACATCATCCGGCGCCTGCGCGGCGAAAAGCCGCTGGCCACCGAGCCCCGCGCGCCGCTGCCGTGATCCGGTGTATTTCGGGTGCCACGGCCAGCGCAGTCCGCGGAGTCGGCCGTGTGCCTTGACATTCGACGTGAAGAACATGGCCGACTCGAAGACTCGCTGGCCATGGCACCCCGATCCCTGAACCCTACTTCCCCACCCGCGTCCGCAGATTATCCATCACGTTCATGAAATTGATGTAGCTGTCGTACGGCGACTCATACGGATTGAAATAATTGTGCACCGCCCCATCGGCGTAGTACTTCGTGCACATGTAGTAGAAATGGTCGCTGATCGTCAGCCGGCGCCAATCCTCCAGAAGCTTCTCGTCGGCCAGCGCCTTGATCGGGCGCTCGAGCTTGAAGAGCTCGTGCAGAGCGTTGGACTGCATCGCGTTGCCGAGCCAGGCGCTCAGGTCGCGCTCCGTGTCCGCCCAGCTGATCATGTGCGGCACGTCGAACTGATCGACGGGCTTGTGCGCGTCGATCGCTTCGCTGATCGTCTTGAAGTCGTGGCCGGCGTCGAGACAGGCCTTGGGCACCGCGGCCAGGAAATCGAAGATGCCCGTCTGCGCCCACTGGTGCTCGCCGAACGTCTCGAAATCCATGAACACGTTGGAGAGCCGGCCCGTGGAGCGGCCGACCTTCGCGGCGAACTTCTCAGCCGTGTAGGGCCACTCCGGCCACTCGCGGCTGGCAAAACGGAACGCGATGTCGTCCGAGAGCTGATAGTTGCGCAGCAGCACGGTGAGCTTGTCGCAGTGGGGCGGACGGTAGGGCTCATCGGGGCTGCGGCCGGCGAGCGGGCCGTCGGCGCCCTCGGTGAGGATTCCCTTGAAGCGCCCAAGCGATTCGATGTAGTGCGCCAGGTCGTTGTTGTAGATCAGTTCGGTGTTGCGGAAGACGCGCGGCGTCTGGCCGAACACCTCCTCGATCAGCGCATCGTGTTTCTCGATCTGCTGCTTGAACTCATCGCGGTTGTAGAGGAACGCCAGCGAGTGGTAATAGGTCTCGGAGAGGAATTCGACGCATCCCGTCTTGGCCAGGGCGGTGAGATTCTCGATGACCTTCGGCGCGTTCTGGCGGAACTGGTCGATCACCACGCCCGTCAGCGAGAAGGTAATGCGAAACTTGCCGGCGTTCTCGTTAACGAGTTTGAGCAGCATCGCCGTGCCCGGCTCGTAGCAGCGCTCGGCGACGCGCTTGAGGATCTGGCCGTTGAGATACGTGTCAAAGTAATAGGGATCGGTGTCGAAGACGCTGTACCGCCGCAACCGAAGCGGCTGGTGCAACTGGAAGTACATGCAAACGGAGGCCATTGTCGCGTCGTTCCTGTCGGAAGCGACAAAGTCTAACCCATATGCGCCGCAGGGGAAACAGAGAGAGGTCAGAGGTCAGAGATCAGAGGTCAGTAAAAGGCAACCGCGCGGCCTGCCTTGGCTGACCTCTGATCGCTGACCTCTGACCACTTGTTATTCGTCTTCAACGAGCAGGGCGAAAACCTTGAACGGCCCGTGGATGCCGGTGATGAGCACGCCCTCGATGTCCGCGGTCTTGGACGGGCCGGTGATGATCGCCTGCGCGCTGGGCAGCTGCGCGGGGCCGAGGCCGCGCACCGTCGCCAGATAGTCGAGCATGTCGGGCACGACATCGGAGCGGCGGACGATCGCGATGTGCATCGGCACGACCAGCGAATGGCCTCGCCCGTGCTCGGGCCCGGAGTTGCAGACCAGCGACCCGCTGTCGGCCAGCGCCGCGTGAACATCGCTGATGCCCGCCTGCACGACGTAGTGGCTGGCCATCGTGGCGTCGCCCTTCCAGTTGGCGATCGTGATGCCCTTGCCGCGCACCGCCTCGGTCAGCGCCGCGCCTTGCGCCAATCGGCTCAGCGCGACGGTCACGCTTTTGGCCTCGATGTCGCTGAGGATGCCCAGCACGGTGTGCGTCAGCTGGGCCGCGGTCGTGCGGATCATCGTCAGCCCGTTCTCCGCGGCCCGCTTGACGAAGAGCTCGTAGAAATCATCCTCGCGCTTCGTGAGCCGCGCAAGCGAATCGGCGACGGCGGGCGCGACCGGCACGGTCGTCGGCGAAGCCGCGCTCTTGCCGAGCGCTTCACGGATCGAGGCGACGAACTGCTGGCGTGTGGTGTGGCTCATCGTGATGCGCTCTCAGGCCAATAGTTCCTGGCGGTGGAACACGGTGTAATCGATCGACGGCGGAGTCCGGCCGGCTTGGCGGATGATGCGGTTGATCTGCCCGCCGTGGTGGTAGGTGTGCGTCACCATGTGCGTCAGCACGTCGGCGACGTCCACCTGGAAAGTCTTGCCGTCGATCGCGGTGTAGATCAGCGGCTTGGCGACGTCGGCATCACTCGTGCGGTCCAGCAATGCCATCCAGCGTTTGCGGAGCGCGGGGTGGAGCTGCCTGCATTCATCGAGCGAGCGTTCGGTGAACGGGCTGATGCCCCGCGCATCGCCGCCCTCGAGGCGCGTGATCCAGACGAGCCGGGCGCCCAGGATGTGCGCCATCAGCTTGACCGCCTCGGCGTCGCCGGGCTGCAACGCGTCGAGCAGCTTGTTCTCGGCGAACATCGCGGTCGTGTGCATGCGGCGGAAAAGTTCGACGATCATGGCTGCGCCAGGGTTAACGGGTTAATGGGTTAACGGGTTAATGAGTGAAACGGGCGCGGCATCCTTCTGCTCACGTTAACCCGTCAACTCGTTAACCCATTAACCTCCGAGCCGCCGTCAGACGGCGGCGCCGACGGTGCGGTTGAAGACGATGTAGTCGACGAGCGGCGGAGTGCCGCCGGCCTGACGGATCAGGCGGTTGATCTGCCCGCGGTGGTGCGCGCTGTGTGTCGCGACCTGCAGCAGGATGTCGCCGATGCTCGAGGTGAAGCTCTGGCCCTGCTTGTTGGTGTAGGTGAAGCTCCGGCTCAGGTCCGAGTCGCGCAGCTTCGCCATGTACGAGCGCCAGCCCGCGTCGACCTCGCCGGCGATCGATTCGCACTCGGCGAGGTTCCACTCATCGAACGGGCTCATGCCGGTCGTGTCGCCGCCCGAGAGGCGGGCGAGCCAGACGCGCTTGGACGCGAGGATGTGCGAGAGCAGCTCGGTCGCCTCGGTGTCGTTGGCCCGGAGCGTCTCGCGGACGCGCTGCGTGGCCAGGGCGTCGGTCTCGATGAGTTTCTGCAGCAGTTCGATCATGGTCGCTTCTCGATGCGAAAAAAGTTTAGGAACCCTTGGACTTGTGCTGTTTCCACCACGTGCGGAAGTTCTGCGCCGCGGGGACGGGCAGGTCGCGTTCGCGCGTCCACCCGGCCAGCGGGCCGTAGCCGTTGCGGATGTAGCCGTCGGAGTCGGCGAAGGTGCGCAGGACGTTGCGCATGAAGAAGGAGCCGATCTTGTAGAACATCGGCGAGCGGAGGCCGGCGGCCATCGCGTTGTAGCCCGCCTTCTCGTGCCACTCGATGAGCTCACGCTTCACCTGGTCACGCCGCAGCTTGATCAGCAGCTCCGGCAAATTGATCTTCACGGGGCAAGCCTCGTAGCAAGCCCCGCACAGCGACGAAGCGCCGGGCAATTGCTTGTAGTTCTCGAGCCCCTTGAGCAGCGGCGTGATCACCGCGCCGATCGGACCCGAGTAAACGGCACCGTACGCGTGGCCCGTCGCCTTGCGATACACCGGGCACGCATTGAGGCAGGCGCCGCAGCGGATGCAGCGGAGAGCCTCGCGGTACTCCGGGTCGCGGAGGATGTTCGTTCGGCCGTTGTCCACGAGGATGACGTGCGACTGCTCGGGTCCATCGTGTTCATGCGAGCGGCGCGGGCCGGTGATGAGGTGCGTGTACACCGTCAGCGGCTGAGCCGTGGACGTGCGGGCCAGCAGCTTGAGCATCACCGCGAGATGCGAATAGCTCGGCACGAGCTTCTCGATGCCGACGAACGCGACATGGATGCGCGGCGCGGTGGTGCAGAAGCGGCCGTTGCCCTCATTGGTGCACAGCACCAGCGTGCCCGTGTCGGCGACGAGGAAATTGCCGCCCGAAATGCCCAGGTCCGCGATCTGGTACTTATCACGCAGATATTCCCGCGCGATCATGCAGAGTTTCTGCGGGTCTTCCGTGTACTCCGCCCCGAGCTCGCGCTGAAAAGCCTTGGCCACCGCGACGCGATCCTTGTGAATCATCGGCGTGACGATGTGGCTCGGCGCATCATTGTCCAGCTGGATGATGAACTCGCCCAGGTCCGTCTCATACGTCTTGATCCCGCGCTCCTCGAGCAGCGGCAGAAGATGCGTCTCTTCCGTCACCATGCTCTTGGACTTCACGCACGTTTTGCACTTCTCGCGCTCGGCGATCTCGAGGCAGATCGCGTTGGCCTCTTCCGCGTCCTTGGCGAAGTGCACGACCGTCCCGGCTTTCGCCGCGGAGTCGATGAACTGTTCGATGTAGTAATCGAGGTGGTCGAGCGTGTGCTGCTTGATGTCCGCCGCGAGCTGGCGCCACTCGCCGTGCCGGTCGCCGAAGACTTTCGGAGCCAGCGCCTTGCGGTGGTGATCCTTGAGCAGCGTCGCGTTGTTGACGAACTGCTGCTTCTTCGCGTCGTCGAGAAAAGCCTCGGCGCGGCTGTGAAAATTGTCGTAGGGCAGCGTGGGGAAAAGGATCGGCTGGCCATCGACGGAGAGGCCGACGGCGTGCACTGTTCCGGTGCTCTCGCCGTGGCTGCCGTGTCCGCCGTGTTCGTCCGCGTGCTTGTTCATCAGCTTCCCACCGGCAGCAGCCCGAAGCCCTCAGCGATGATCTCGGCGATGTGCTTGGTCGGCGTCTTGATCCCCGAGCGGTGCATCGATCCGCAGATGTTCAGGGCGCATCCGCCGTCGTTGCACACCAGAGTTTCCGCACCCGTCTTCTGGATGCACTCGACCTTGTCGCGCACCAGCGAGCCGCTGATCTCCGGGTACTTCACCGCGAAGGTCCCGCCGAAGCCGCAGCACTGGTCGATCTTCTCGAGCGGCTGATATGCGATCCCGCCGATCTGCCCCAGCAGCCGCGGCGCCTCGTCATACATGCCGAGCCCGCGCAGGTGGCAGGAGTAGTGATACGTCACCTTCGTCGGCGACGTCGCCGCGCCATCAACGCCCGGCCAGTCGCAGCCGAGCTTGCTCAGGTCCACCTTCAGCACCTTCAGCAGAAACTCGCTGAACTCGTATGTCTTCTTGACCATCGCATCCGCCTTCGCGGCGTACGCAGCGTCCTTGTGCAGCAGCTCGTGGTAGTAATCGCGGATCATCGCGCAGCACGAGCCCGACGGCGTGACGACGACCTCGGCATCGGCGAACACATCGATCATCCGCCGCGCCAGCTCCGCCGCATCGCCGTGGCAGCCGGTGTTGAACATCGGCTGACCGCAGCACGTCTGGGCCTCGGGGAACAGAACCTCGTGGCCCAGATGCTCCAGCACCAGCGCCACCGCCTGCCCCGCACGCGGGTAGAAAGTGTCCGTCAAACAAGTGACAAAAAGGCTGACCTTCATCGGCGGCAGTCTACACCGCCGCTCCCACGCGATCAAAAGCCGAGCCTCCTCCGCTGAAAACTTCACGGGTAATCGCACCCCCGATTTACTTCCCCGCCCACGTCAAAATCTGCCCGTCACCCACCAGCTTCGCCTTCAGCTTCGCATACTCCACCTTCTGCACATCCGTGTCCGCGTCGATCGCCAGCGATGCGGCCGTCGCGGCGGACTGGCCGAGCACCATGAACACCGGCTCCATGCGGATCGAGCCGTATGCGATGTGCGAGGCGCTCAGGCAGATCGGCACCACCAGGTTCGTGCACTCCTCGCTCCGCGGCACGATCGAGCGGTAGCTCACGCCATACGGCCCCTTCACGCGCACCTCGACATCCCCCTCGTTGTACGCGTGTCCGCGCTCATTGATGAACCGCTGCGTGTGGTGCGAATCCATGTTGTATGCGCCCATGCCCACCGGGTCCTCGACTTTCGCGGTCCATCGGCAGTTGTGTTCCGTCATCACATAATCGCTCACCATCCGCCTCGCCTCGCGCACATAAAGCTGATGAGGCCAATTCCCGTTATCAACGAATTCATCCTTCGCCAATCCCCACTTCGACATCTTCTCGCGCACCGCGGCGGGGATGCGTGGGTGGTTCGTCACGGTCCACATCAAGCCCTTCTGATACGACTCGTGCTCGGCGATGATTTTCGCGCGCGTCGCGTAATCGCCGTCGGGATAGTCGTAGTTCATCCCGATGTCGTCGGTGGAGAACGCGCCGGTGTTGTTCGTGTCGGTCTTGCGGTTGGGCATCATCTTCCCGCTGCCCATGAATTCGTGCGAGCCGGTCGCGAGGTAGCGGATGAGCAGCTCATACCGCCGCTCGTCGTAATCCGCGGGCTTGGGGTACGGAACGCGATTTTCCGGGACGTCCGTCAGGCACATGCGGAAGTTATATGCCTGCACGCGGCCGTCGCCGCTGCCTTCCTCGCCCGGGCCGCCGCCGTGAATCCCCGGAAGCAGGCCGCTCGCCGCGTCGCCGGGCTTGTTGTAGGGATCGACGCCCGCCGCGAACTGATGCGAATGCGCGTTCTTGACCTGCACACCGTTGAGCGTCTCCCTGTAGACGCTGTTCGCCTCCCGGCCTACCGCGTATTTCACGCCCGCCTTGGCCATCAGGTCGCCCTCGTACGTCGCATCGATGAAGACGCGGCCGGCGTACGTGTGACCCGCTTCGGTTGTGATGGAAACGATGCGGGAATCCTTCTTCGTCACGCCGCGGGCGAGATCGAGCCGCTCGCGCACCACGGGGATCTTGCTGTCCGCGATCCATCCCTCGAACACAGCTTCGGCGACATGAGGCTCGAACATCCACTGCGTCTGGTCCTCGCCGATCTTGTACTCGTCGCGCTTCTGCTGCTTCCAGTTCCCGGGGTCTTGGTACGCCTTGAAGACGCGGTGATAGAACTCCCGGCTCAGCCCGCCGATCGCCGCCTTGTTGCCGATGTCCGTCGCCCCGAGCCCGCCGCTGCTCAGGCCCCCGAGATGTTTGTCTGGCGAGACGACGATCACGCGCTTGCCCATCTTCGCCGCCTGCACCGCCGCGGTGACGGCGCCGGAGGTTCCGCCGTAGACGACGATGTCGTAGCCCGGCTCGTCGGCTAGCAGCGGCGCGGCCACGATGCAGATGATCCCAATGATCCGTGTCATGTTGAGCATGTCGCATCTCCTCTGATCGAAGGGACAAGCGTAACGCATCGCACGGCGGATTGTTTCATCAAGGCGGCGGCGGGATCGCGTTATACTTCAGCGACAAATCAGGAGCGCCGTCATGCGACGATTTCAGTGGGCTTTGCTGATCACGTTGCTGCTTTTGCCCGCGGCGATCGCTCGCGCCGCCGGCGCCGCGCCCCGGCCGAACATCGTTGTGATCCTCGCCGACGACCTGGGCTTCTCCGACCTCGGTTGCATGGGCTCCGAGATCAAGACACCCAACCTCGATGCGCTGGCGGCGGGGGGCGTGCGCTTCACGCAGTTCTACAACACCGGCCGCTGCTGCCCGACGCGAGCCTCGCTGCTCACCGGGCTCTACCCGCATCAGACGGGCGTCGGATACATGACCGATCAGGAGCCCTACAGCATCAAGACCTGGATCAACGACTGGTACCACGGCGATCTCCGCCACGACACCGTCACCATCGCCGAGGTCCTCAAATCCGCCGGCTACGGCACCTACGCCGTCGGCAAATGGCACATCACCAATGACATGGCGGGCAAGACGAAGCAGAACTGGCCGCTGCAGCGCGGATTTGACCGCTACTACGGCATCGTCCCCGGCGTCGCGAATTACTTTGAACCCAAAGGTCTGGTCCGCGACAATGAGCCGATCCACGCCGATGCCGATCCGCAGTACAAGCCCGCGCATTACTACCTCACCGACGCGATCACCGATCATGCGGTGCGCTTCATCGATGAGCACGTGAAGGCGAAGAAGGATCAGCCGCTCTTCATGTACGTCGCCTACACCGCGGCGCACTGGCCTCTGCAGGCCCGGCCCGAGGACATCGCGAAATACAGGGGCGTTTACGACGCCGGCTACGGCCCGATCCGCGAGGCCCGCTTCAAACGCGAGAAGGAACTGGGCGTCATCAATCCCGATTGGAAGCTCAGTGATCAGGCCGGCGACTGGTCGAAGCAGGAGCACAAGAAGTGGGAGGCTCGCTGCATGGAGGTCTTCGCGGCTCAGATTGATCGCATGGATCAGGGCGTCGGCAAGATCGTTGATGAGCTCAAGAGCACGGGGCAACTGGATCACACGCTGATCCTGTTCCTGCAGGACAACGGCGCGTGCGCCGAGATGATCGGCCGGCGCGATGCGCTAAGCGATGGCAAGGTCGTCATGCCCGGGCCCGGCAATACGTGGATGGCCTACGGCCAATCGTGGGCGAATGTCTCCAACACGCCGCTGCGCATGTACAAGCATTTCGTGCACGAGGGCGGGATCTCGACGCCGCTGATCGCGCACTGGCCCGCGGGGATTTCGCGCCGCGGCGCGCTGACGAGCGAGCCGGGGCACCTGATCGACCTCATGGCGACGTGCGTCGAGCTTTCCGGGGCGAAATATCCCTTGAAGGTCGGCGACCTGGAGATCCAGCCGATGGAGGGCGTGAGCCTCGCGCCGGCGTTCAAGGGTGAGCCTCTGGTTCGACCCCGCATGCTCTTCTGGGAGCACGAGGGCAACCGCGCGATCCGCGATGGCCAGTGGAAACTGGTGGCGAAGGGGGCGAGGGGGCCGTGGGAACTCTACGACATGACGCGCGACCGGACGGAGATGCACGACCTGGCCGCGTCGAATCCCGCGAAGCTTCACGAACTCGCTGCGGCGTGGGATGAGTATGCAAAACGAACGCACGCGATCCCCTGGCCGTGGGGCAAGCCGCATGAGCCGCAGTGAAGCGCGGGGGGTGGCTGCCATCCAGGCCCAAAGGGCCGCTACTTTCGGTAGCCGGGTGCCGTAAGGCCCCGGAAAGTGAGGGCCACGCGCATTGAGGCCCAAAGGGCCGATACATTTCATTGTTGATTTGATGTCGCGCGGCGCGGCGAAAAAGTGCCGGCCCTTCGGGCCTCGATGTGTAACGCATTCACACCATGGCCTCACGGCCATGGCTACCGAAAGTGACGGCCCTTCGGGCCTGAGAGCCGAGGGGCCACGCGGTACAATCTCGCGATCCTTCCATTTCAGGAGCGAACGCGATGCTTCGAATCCTATTGCCCCTGCTTGTGATCTCGTGCGTGATGATGGCCGCGATCTCTTTCGGCGAGGATGCCAAGGACACCGGTGGAGCCGACGACGCCGCGGCGTTGCAGGGGGTCTGGATCGCGCAATCCGCGGAGTCGAGCGGGAAGGCGGCGGGGGCGGAGCAGGTGGCGCGGATGCGTTTCACGTTCCGGGACGGCAAGCTCTTTGTCGCCGGGAACCACGCCGAGGGGCCGGAGGAGGAGTGCACGTACAAGATCGATCCGTCGCAGACGCCCCGGCAGCTGGACTTCACGCCACCCAAGGAACAGAAGCCGATCCTGGCGATCTACGAGATCAAGGGCGATGAGCTGAAGGTGTGCATCCGCCACGGCGGCAGCGACAAGGGCCGGCCGACGGAGTTCGCCTCGACGCCGGGCTCGGAGCTGGTGTTGATTGTGTTTAAGAAACAGAAGGCGTGAGACCCGCCGGCTCCCGCCTGCGGCTACAAAGGAACGGGAAAAGGGAATCGCGAAAAATTAATAGCCGCAGGCGGAAGCCGGCGGGTCGGATGGGAGTGCGCGGTATACTTTGACAAAGTTTTCAGGAGTATTGCGATGCGAAGACTACAGTGCTTCGTGCTGGGATTGATTCTGCTGACTCACGTCACTGCACGCGGCGATGAAGCGGCAAAACCCGCGTCGGCGAAGATTCCGATCAGCCGTGAGACGACGTACATCACCGAGCCGCTGAAGGCGGACGGGACGCCGGATTATGCGGCGTGGTTGAACAAAAAATTCAGCGAGGGCGTGACGCCGGAGAACAATGTGGTGGTGGGGCTCGCGGAGCTGCTGGGCGATGGCTATTTGATTGAGGATGTCCGTCCACGGGTCGTGGCGATGATTGGGGCAAAACGGTCGTTCAATGGCGACTTTCCTTTTGCAGACATGCGTAAACAGCTTCACGAGGCGGGTTCCAAGACTTGGCAGGCGAAGGACGATCCGAAGACCGCGGCGTGGCTCAAGCACAATGCGGCTATGTTGGACGGGCTGGCGAAGGTAGCGCAACGCGAGCGTTACTACGCGCCGATTCTGATGAACGACAAGGATCTCATACACCAATGGTGGGATGGCCACATTCTTTCGGTTTGCGATGATTGGCCCGCGCTAATTGCTCTGATCGCACGTGCGAATTTGGCGATCACGGAGAATCGAATGGATGATGCGATGGCGGACCTGGTCGTCGCGCGCAGGCTCGCCGAAGTGATGCGTGGAGCTGAGATGTGGCGGCAAGATTTGAGGATGAATGGCGTCATCGAACTGGTGGATACAGCGGTCCGGGAAATATCGTCGCGTCGAGCGTATTCCGAAATTCAGGCGCGGCGCTTCGTAAGTCAATTCATTAACTTTACTGAGCGCCCTCCTAGGCGAGAGCATGTGTTGTTGGCGGGCCGCCTTGCCTGCCTCGACCAGGCGTTGTCATTGCGTGCGCATATTAACGGAGGCGGGGCGGAGGATTTTGCAAAAGAATTGAAGATCAGCGTATCGGCTGTGAAAGGGATGGATTGGGGCAAAGTATTGCGTGAGATCAATGCGGAATGTGATCAGTATTCCAAGATTTCCACGGCAAATCGCTGGAGCGAAATCGGATCAGCGGCCACGCAATTAGAAGACGCCGAACGTGCTCGGATGGCCCGCTTCCATGCGTCCCGGGATCCCGACGAGTTCGTGAGGTGCTGGATTCTGGCAAGTAATGAAATGATTTCTTCTGGCCGGGGCGAGTATTTGCGCCAACGGGCGCGGTGCATGGAGCGGATGACGCTTCTTTCGGTCGCACTCGCCGGGTGGCAATCGGTGCATGGGGGATTTCCGGAAACACTCGGCGAGCTTTCGCCGGACTGGCTGGTGAAGACTCCGTTGGATTTGTTCGCGGATGATCAGCCGTTTGTCTACAAACGGACGGCGAAGGGTTATCTGCTCTATAGCGTCGGGAGAAACATGAAGGGCGATGGCGGACAGAGCGAGGAAGAGGGTGGCGCGAAGGGGACGGATGATCTAGTGGTGCGTGTCGGCGGGAAGTGAGTGCGGGGATTTGAGATTTCAGATTTGCGCGCGGGGTATTGAAGGCTTGCGGGCCCATCAGTACCCGGGCCTCGGGGAGGGGAGGGTGGGCGTCGGCGCACGTTGAAAATTGGCGCATCCCCCTCACCCGGCGGAGGACCGCCGACCTCTCCCGCGGCGGGGAGAGGTGGGAGCGGAGGGGCTTGCATCGCGGCGGCGCGCTGGCTACTATGTAATGCGGTATAGCTGATTCAACTAGAGCATCGGGAGCGTACGCTGGACAGCTGGGGCATACAACTTCGCAAAGGCCTGGTCGAACTCTGCGTGATGGCGGCGCTCAGGCACGGGGAGGCGTACGGCTATCAGATCCTGCAGACCCTCGGGCAGGTCGAGGGGATGGCGATCACCGAGAGCACGGTTTATCCCATCCTTGCGAGGCTGGCGAAGGAAAGTCTTGTGAAGGTGCGTGTCGCCCCGTCGCCGGCGGGGCCGCCGCGGCGGTATTACCGGCTGACGAAACTCGGTGAACTGCGGCTCCGTGACATGGCGGCCCAATGGCGGCTGACCCACGAGGCTGTGGACAGTCTTCTGAAAGGAATGCCCGATGAGTGACGCGAACATGAATCTCTCGACGGATGTCCGGCGCCGCGTGGAGCAGCATCTTGATGCGCTGGAGCAGACGCTGGCCGGGAGCGGGATGAGCCGTGAGGAGCGGCGGAGCGTGGCGGATGATGTGCAGGGGCAAATTGTCGAGATGCTTGCTGCGCGTGCGCCGAATGGGGCGACGGTGGCGGATGTTGAGGCTGTGCTTGCGGAACTTGATCCGCCGGAGGCGTATCACGGTGATGCGGCGCGGGCGACGCCAGCAGTTGCGGCGGTGGCGGCGGTTGTGCCGGCGCGTTTCAGCCGGACGGCGATTGTGGGTGCGGTGTGGGCTGGGCTATTTCTGTTTGCCTTAGTCGCGTTTTTTTCCGCCTCCCTCAAAGTAGTTGATCATCATTCCGGCGATCAGCCGCCGCCTGGGCCGTCGGTCATCGCCATGATCGGCATCGCGGCGGGCATAGTCGGCCTGGCGGCTCCGATCGGGACGACGGCCTGCGGCCTCGCCGCGATCTCGCAGATCCGTGCCTCGCTCGGCCGGCTGTGCGGGCTGCCGCTGGCCGTGTGCGACGCCCTGTTGTTCCCGCTGCTGATCCTCGACGGCGTGATCTGCTGGGGCGCGGTGGCGATTTACGAGACGTACCGCGTCGACCTCGGTCAGCAGGGGCGATCCAATCTGGCGATCGCGCTGATCTGCATCGCGATCGTGCTGATCGTCGCCGCCGATTTCTTGATCGGGCGTGCCGTCTGGCGCGCGGCCAGCCGACCGAACCCGCAGGGGTCGGCGATATAGGAATTGCAATCGGGAGTGGGAGGTGAAGAGGGGAGAGACCCCGTGGATTCGGGGGCCTGATCCCCGGGCTTTGGGGTGTGGCGGATGAAACGAATGAGGCGTGGAGCGCATCGGAATGTCGCGGGAGGTAGGGGTTGAGGTAGGGGGGCGGGGGGTGCCGGCGACGGGGTTTTGCGCACGGAGACGTCGCGGGAGGATTTTGATTTGTTGTAAGTTGCGGTGGGAGCGCGGTTGAGTTTTGGGTTTGGGAGTGTTGCGCCAGAACGGCGCGGTGGGCGCGTTTGTGCGCGACGGGGAACCCGCGGGGATTCGGAGGACCTCATCCCCGGGCTTGGCGCTGGAATTTGGGGGAAGCGGAGGCGCGGGCGGGGCGTGGGGATTGGTGAAGGGAAAAAAAGAAATGGAGGACGGATTAACGGCTGTAGGGGTTGGGGTCTTTGTCGCCGACGGAGGCTTGGCCGTTGCCGAGTTGCTGGATGTGTTTGCCGGCGGATTGGAGGTCTTTGCCGGCGCCTTCGAGGGTGTTACAGGCGGGCAATGCGGCGAGGATGAGGGCGACGAGGACGACGGGAACAGCGGTCGCCGTGAGATGCGCGAGGCGTGGGGGATTGACCATCACTTGTGCTCCGTCACTTGTGGGGGTCGAGGATTGGATGAGGAAAGCGAGGGGCGTGGCGGCGGGTGCGGTTGAATGCGCCCGGCCGCCACGGCCCCGCGGCTTTCGATGGGATTACTTGGGGACGGCGGGGGCTTCGGGAGCCTTGGGGGCTTCCGGAGCGGCGGGCGGCGTCGCAGCCTTGGCGGCTTCGGCAGCCTTGTCGGCAGCGGCCTTGGTGTCGGCGGCAGCCTTATCGATGGCGGCATCGACCTTGGGCTTGTCAACGGCCGGGGGCTTCACGGGAGCGGGGGTCTGGGGGTTGCTGTCACCGCAACCGGTGAGGCTCAGACCAGCGACGAGGACCAACGCGGACAGAGCAGTGGACGAACGCATGTGCCGTCTCCTAATTCGAACTCTTTTACGTGACCTGGCGGAACATCCGCCGAGCCGGCGCCGTGGGCGTAAGCCCTGCTTTTACAGCGGCGCTACGGGATTCAGTGTGACCGATGGCGGGTTGGACTGCAAGGGGTGGGGCGTGGTTGTATCATGGTTGCCCACGCAAAAAGGGATATGAACCATGGCGAGTCTGAGCTTCAGGTTGGATGGCAAGGTGGCGTTGGTCACCGGCGGGACGAGCGGGATCGGGCTGGCGATCGCTGAGGCGCTGCTCGATGCCGGGGCGAAGGTCGCGGTCGGTTCACGCAAGCCCGAGAAGGTCGCCGGGGCGCTGGAGAGCCTGTCGAAGGGTCGCACGGTCGGCACGGTGCTTTCGACGGCCCTGGACGTCGCGGTGCCCGCTTCATTCGATGCGGCCCTCGCGGCGACGGTGACGCACTTCGGCCGCGTCGATGTGCTGGTCAACTGTGCCGGGACGAATCTGAAGAAGCCGACTCTCGATGTGCAGGACGCGGAGCACCGGGCGCTGATGGAGATCAATTACTTCGGGCCGTTCCACGCGTGCCAGGCCTTCGCGCGTCAGTGTGCCAAGCAGGGCGAGCCCGCAGGGGACGCCGGCGGCTACTCGATCATCAACATCTGCTCGGTCACGAGTTTCATGGCCCTCAGCGAGGTCACGACCTACGCCGACAGCAAGGGCGCTTTGCTTGCGCTGACACGCCAGCTCGCCGTCGAGTGGCCGCGGCTGTACGGCATCCGTGTCAACGCGATCGCCCCGGGCTTCGTGCCCGCCGATCAGAATCGTCAGATCCTCAAGAGCGGCGACCGCGGCCGGCGAATTCTTGAAAGCACGCCCATGCAGCGCTTCGCCACGCCCGATGAGATGGCCGGGGCTGCGGTGTTCCTCGCCAGCCCCGCGGGGCGGTTCGTCAACGGCGAGTGCATCAAGGTGGACGGCGGATTCATGATCAACGGTGTGAGCGATGCGGTGCCGAAGGACAGGGCGTGAACCTCTGGTTTTCAGCGTGATGGCGTGCAATACTCATGCGAGCCGAGGCGATAACCGAATAGAGGTAGTGGAAACCCCGCAGTGGGGCGATGCCGTGCGGTGAGCCGTGATTTTCTCGGGCTTGCGGTTGGCTGGAGGCGGCGGTGGCGAATGCGAAACGCGTACTGGTCGTCGGCTGCAACCGGCATTTCTGCTGGCAGGTGGTCACCGCGCTGGGCCTGGCGGGCGTGAACTCGGAGGTGATGACGTTGCCGCGCTTCGCCCCGGTGCGTTTCTCGCGCTACTGCAAACGCTTCACCACGCTGCCCGATGAGTACCCACGTTTCACACCCACGCAGATGCTCGAATACCTTCGGCCCCACATCCGCACCGACCACGCCGCCGTCATCCCCGTCGATCTGTCCAGCGTCCTGACGATCGGTCATGGCCTCGGCTCGCTGCCCTGCCCCGTGTTCCCCGTCTCGCCGCCGGACGTCACCGAACTGCTCCACGACAAGCACCGCTTCGGCGAGCTGCTCGAATCGCACGGCATCCCCACACCCAAAACCCACCTGCTCCTCACCGCCGCCGATTTCGACGCCGCCGACATCCCCTTCCCCGCGATGATCAAGCCGCTCATCGGCCACGGCAGCGAGGGCATCAAAAAATTCGAAACCCGCGACGCCATGCGGCAGCACCTGGCCACGCTCCCGGCCAACCGGTTCCCGCTCCTCGTCCAGCAATTCGCCCACGGCGACCTGCTCGGCCTCAACGTCCTCTCCGACCGCGGCCGCGTCGTCGCATGGACCATCCAGAACCAGGGCCACCCCGGCTTCAACTACACGCTCCTCGAAAACGACCGCCTCCTCGAGCTCGGCCGACGCATCTGTGAAATCACCGGCTACCACGGCGTCGCCAACTTCGACACGATCCACAACCCGATCACCGGCGAAATCTTCTTCCTCGAATGCAATCCGCGCATCTGGGCCAGCATGTCCGTCTCGACCTGGACGGGCGTCAATTTCCCGCACCTCGCGCTGCGCACCGCGCTCGGGGAGGACGCCGCGCCGCACTTCAAGCCCGTCACCGGCTCCTCGATCTACGTCCGCCGATTCCCTTTCGGTGTCTTCCTGCGGAGCCTGTGCCGCGGTCGCCTCATGCCGCCGGGCATGACACCGCCGAGCGTCGCCGCGTACAAACACGCCCTGTCCAATCTCTTGCCGCACATCGTCGACCGCTTCGTCCACAACGCCGCCGCCCAGGCCTCCGCCCTCGGCCTGTGGAGCGAACCGACCGAGCGTTTCCAGACCACGCCCTACTGCCCCGACCTCCCGCCCGGTTCGCCGACCCCGGCGCCGTGCCCCGAAGCCCCGCGCCCCGCAGCGAATACGTCACGGCCGGCACCCACTCCCATTCGTCGTACACAGCAGAAAATCTGACCGGGGCGGCGGTAGCCGCCCGGCTGTTTCGCGCCGTCTTCCGTTGTCCTTTCGCGTTGTCACATCACCCCGAAATCGATACGATGCCCAACCCCCAAACACCAGCCCAAAGGTGCATCGATGACCGTTGAAACCGCCTCTTCAGTGCCCGCAGCCCTCGCCGCCGCCGATCCCGAGATCGCCCAGTGGATCGAGACCGAGCAGCAGCGCCAGGCCTCGACGCTCGAGCTCATCGCCTCCGAGAATCACGTGAGCCCCGCCGTCCTCGCCGCCGTCGGCACCGTCCTGACCAACAAGTACTGCGAGGGCTACCCCGGCGCCCGCTACTACGGCGGATGCTTCAACTACGACCAGATCGAGAACATCGCCCGCGACCGCGCCAAGCAGCTCTTCAACTGTAAATTCGTCAACGTCCAGCCCCACTCCGGCGCCAGCGCCAATTCGTCCGTCTTCTTCGCCCTCCTCAATCCCGGCGATACCTACGCCTCCCTCGTCCTCGCCGATGGCGGCCACCTCTCGCACGGCATGAAGATCAACTTCTCCGGCAAGTACTTCAACCCCGTCCACTACCCGCTCAACTACGACCTCAATTCGCCCGGCTACGAGCAGATCGATTACGACGCCGTCCGCAAAGTCGTCCTCGAGACCAAGCCCAAGATGGTGCTCTGCGGCTACTCCGCCTATCCGCGCGTCATCGACTTCAAAAAGTTCCGCGAGATCGCCGATGAGGTCGGCGCGCTGCTCATGGCCGACATCGCGCACATCGCGGGCCTCGTCGCCGCCGGCGTCCATCCCTCGCCGTTCCCGCATGCTCACATCGTCACCACCACGACGCACAAGACCCTCCGCGGCCCGCGCGGTGGCATGATCATGTGCAACGACGAGGAGATCGCCAAGAAGATCGACAAGGCCGTCTTCCCCGGCATGCAGGGCGGCCCGCTCATGCACGTCATCGCCGGCAAGGCCGTCTGCTTCGGCGAAGCCCTCAAGCCCTCGTTCAAGGTCTACGCCAAGCAGGTCGTCGCCAACGCGAAGGTCCTCTCCGCCGCCCTGACCGAGAAGGGCTACCGCATCACCTCCGGCGGGACCGACAACCACCTCATGCTCGTCGATCTCCGCACCAAGCGCGAGGACCTGACCGGCGCCGACGCCGAGAAGTGGCTCGAAAAGGCCGGCATCATCACCAACAAGAACGGCATCCCCAAGGACCCGCGCCCGCCGAAGTTCACCAGCGGCCTGCGCCTCGGCACCCCGGCCCTGACGACCCGCGGCTTCAAGGAGCCGCAGATGCGCATCGTCGCCGACTTCATCGACCGAGTCCTGACCAGCAGCGGCAACGACGCCGTCTGCGCCCAGGTCAAAGACGAAGTCGCCGCCCTCTGCAGCAACTTCCCGCTGCCGCACTGAGCACGCTTCAAAACGTGACGTAACGCACAATAGAAAATAGCCGGGCGGCTACCGCCGCCCTGGTCAGTCTTTCGTGGCACCGATAGTTGTCATTCCCAACCAAACAGCTTCTGTATGCCGACGATGATCAACGTGCCGACAACGGAAAGCCAAAAGAGCGCGAAGATGCATCCGAGTGGTTCAAGGTTTGTAACCGGACCTTTTTTCCCCCTCGTTCCCGGCGGGTCGTTTTCAGGATCGAAACCGTCCCAATATTCACCGGTCCGCATTTGTCGTATCAATTCCGACGACCATTGAACAAACGTCTGACGGATCGGTCCTGTCCCCGGGGCTTTGATGTGGCGATCAATCCACCACACCTGAGAATCTGGCGTTGTGAGATCGATTGCGGTTTCGGTTCCCCCCGCATCTTCTCCGACGGCAAAGAGATTCTCCGGCCAAGACTCGCATGAGTGGAGACGCTGGTTCAGCGCGATGAGTTTGTCGGCATCGTCCCAAAGATCGGTGTCACAGTTTCCGATGTACGCTTTCACCGGAAACGGGCAGACTGCGTCGCGGTATTGCTGCGGCAGCCGCAATGAAAGCGAAGACTCGATTTTGCGAATGTCATCTTCAGTCATGTTGTTTCAGAAGCCTACTTGCTCTCAAACCACGTCGGCCCGCACCCCGAATCGACCTTCATCGGCACCGTGATCTTCATCGCGCCGGACATCTCGGCGACGACGATCTTCGCCATCGCGTCGGCGTGCTCCGCGGGTGTCTCGAATACCAGTTCATCGTGGATCTGCAGCAGCATCTTCATGGGCAGGGCTTCGCGCGCGATGCGGCGGTGCAGGCGGACCATGGCGATCTTGATCAGGTCCGCCGCGGAGCCCTGGACGACGGTGTTGATCGCCATGCGCTGGCCCAGCGCGTTGACCGTCGGGTTACGGTCGCGCACCTCGGGAATCGGACGCCGCCGGCCGGCGATCGTCTGCACGTAGCCCAGCGCATCGGCCTGATCGACGCAGGCGGCGAGGAAGGCGTCGATCTTCGGGTAGCGGCGTTTGTAGTCGTCGATGATCTTCTGCGCGACCTCGACGGAGGACCCGGCCGTCGTCGCGGGCAGGCGGCGGGCCAGGCCGTAGGGCGTGATGCCGTAGACGATGCCGAAGTTGACCATCTTCGCGGTGGAGCGCTGCTCCTTGGTCACCTCGGCCAGCGGCACGCCGAACACCTCGGCGGCGACGGCGGCGTGGATGTCCAGGTCCTGCTCGAACGCGCGGATCAGGCCCGGGTCCTGCGAGAGGTGCGCGAGCAGGCGCAGCTCGATCTGCGAGTAGTCGGCTGAGAGCAGCACGTGGCCGGGCGGCGCGATGAAGGCCTTGCGGATCTGCCGGCCGAGGTCCGTGCGGATCGGGATGTTCTGCAGGTTCGGATCGCTCGATGAGAGCCGGCCCGTCGCGGCGATGGTCTGATTGAAGCTCGCGTGGATGCGGTGCGTGCGCGGATTGATGCACTCGACGAGCGATTCGAGGTACGTGCCGCGCAGCTTTGTGAGCATGCGGTACTCGAGCACCAGCTCGGCGACGAGCGACCCCGGCGGAGGCTGCTCATCGGCGATGCGCTGCAGAACCTCGCTGTCGGTGGACGGCCCGAGCTTGCCGCGTTTTACGACTTTGCAGCCGAGCGTGCTAAACAGCACTTCGGCGAGCTGCTTCGTCGAATCGATGTTGAAGTGCGTGCCCGCCTTGGCGAGGATTTCCTCGACGAGCTCGGCGATGCGGGCGTCGATCGTCTTCTTCTGCCGCTCGAGCTCGGCGGGGTCGACGAGGATGCCGTTGAACTCCAGCTCGGCGAGCACCTCGACGAGCGGCATCTCCAGGTCGCGGAAGAGCGGTGTCATCCCCATCGCGGCCAGCTGCGGCTCGAAAAGCTCGCGCAGACGCAGCGCGATGTCCGCATCCTCCGCGGCGTACACGGCGATCTTGTCGAGCGCGACATCGCGCATCGACTTCTGATTCTTGCCGCTGCCGATGAGGTCGGTGATCGGGATCATCTCGTGGTTGCAGTGGGCGAGCGAGAGGTTGTCGAGCTTGTGGCTGTTGCGCGTCGGGTCGATGAGGTAGCTGGCGACGATGGTGTCGACGCCCGTGTCGCCAACGCCGGCGAGGGGCAGGCCGGCGTTGCGCATGACGATCATGTCGTACTTGAGGTTGTGGCCGACCTTTTTGATCGCCGGGTCGCTGAGGATCGGGCGGAGTTTTTCGAGGACGGTGGCGGTGTCGAGATGCGCCTCGGGGTGCGGCGAATTGACGGGAATGTAGACGCCGCTGCCGGTCTTCCAGGACATGGAGATGCCGACGAGGTTGCAGAGCATCGGGTCGAGCTGATCGGTTTCGGTGTCGAAGCTCAGCGCGCCGCCGGCGGCGGTGTGGCGGTGGATTTCGGCGAGGACTGCGTCGAGCTGCGCGAGTGTCGTGATGGTCTGATACGCGGCGGGATCGGCTTTGGCGTAGGGGGAGGGGCCGCCCGCGGCGATGGTGGCGGTGACGTCCTCGGCGATGTGGGAGCCGAAGAGGCCGTCGGAGAGGTCGGCGTCGGCTTTTTTGGCGCGGGCGGGTGCAGCGGGTTTCGCCGGGGCGGCGGTGACGGCGAGATCGGTCGTTGGCGTCGGCGTGGCGCCGGCGAGTTGCTCAAGGTCCGTGAGGTGGCGTGTGAAGCCGAGCTGCTTGAACATGGGACGCAGCACATCGAGCGGTACGGGCCGCAGCGCGGCATCTGTCAGTGCGAAATGGACCGGGACATCGTGACGCAGCGCGACGAGCTGCCGGCTGAGCGGCAGCTTGTCCTTCGCGGCTTCGAGATTTTCTTTGAGCTTGCCGGTGAGTTCGGCGGTGTGCTCGATCACACCCTCCATCGAGCCGAACTGCGCGATGAGCTTCGCCGCCGTCTTCGGCCCGATGCCGGTGACGCCGGGCACGTTGTCCACCGTGTCGCCCATCAGCGCCAGCGCATCGATGACCTGGCGCGGCGTGATGCCTTTCTCGCGCTGGAGCGTCTCGACATCGTTGGTTGTGTTCGTGTGGATGTCGTACAGCGTGACCTGAGGCGAGAGCAGCTGTTCGAGATCTTTGTCGCGCGAGACGATGCGGATATCGAGGTCGCCGCTCTTGGTTAGTTCCGTGCAGAGCGTGGCGATCACATCGTCGGCCTCGAACCCCTCGGCGAAGACGACGGGGATGCCCCACATCTTGCAGATCTCGGTGATGCGCTCGACCTGCGGGTGGAAATCATCGGGCGGGGGGGAGCGGTGGGCCTTGTATTCCGGGTAAATCTGGCTGCGGAACGTGCCGCGGTCGCCGCCGACGTCGAGCGTCACGGCGACGTAATCGGGCTTGCAGTCACGGAAGAGCTTGATGAGCATGCCGACGAAACCGAACGTCGCATTGGTCGGCTCCTTGGTCACCGGGCTGCTGAGCGAACGGATGGCGTGATACGCGCGGAAAATCTGCGCGTGACCATCGATGAGGTACAATGTCTTGCGACCCGATTTCAATCCAGGAGATTCACCCATGAGCAGCAGATTGTATCCGAACGCGCTGGCGATTCTGGCCCTCATTGTGGCGAGTGTCGTGATGATGCCGCTCTGCAGCGACGCGCTCGCCGACGAGGCCGCGAAGATTGAAGTGGGCAAGCCCGCCCCGGCGTTCACGCTGCCCGACCAGGACAGCAAGAACATCGCGCTCGCCGATCTCAAGGGCAAATGGGTCGTCGTCTATTTCTACCCCAAGGACGAGACGCCCGGCTGCACCATCGAGGCCTGCGAGTTCACCGGCGACATCGCGAATATTGAGAAGCTCGGCGCGGTGGTGCTGGGCGTCAGCCCCGATTCGCCGGCGAGCCACCAGAAGTTCATCGCCAAGGAGAAGCTGAAGTTCACGCTGCTGGCCGATGAGAAGAAGGAAACCATCAAGAGCTACGAGGCGTGGGACACGACCAAGAATCGCGTGCAGCGGTCCACCGTGCTCATCGACCCGAAAGGCGACGTCGCGTTCCGCTGGGAGAAGGTCGTCCCCAAGGGCCACGCCGCCGCGGTGAAGGCGAAGATCGAAGAACTGCAGAAATCACAGCCCGCGTCGAAGTGATGCAGGACCGCGATTGAGAGGATGAAACCTCAGCGCGAATCGTTCGAAATCACGCGGGGTGCAATCTCGTCCCAGTTCTTGATGCCGATGATCGGCTTGGCAAAATCAAACGTCTTTTCCCAGCGGTCCGTATCGGCGTCGCGGAGCAGGTTGTAGATCAGGCGCGGTTCGCCCATCTGGTTGTCCGGTCCTCCCATCGCGCGGATGCCCAGGTGGAGCCCGCCCTCGTGCGCGGCATCGACGTGCCTGTAGAGCATGAACGCCGTCACCCCCGGCATCCGGCTCACCCGGTACCAGGCGTAGGCGAATCCCGCGGCCTGATTCTGCTGGCCATCGGGTTTGTCGGTGAGATTGAAGCCCTGCTCCGAGAGGATGACGTTGCGCGGCTTGCCGGCGTAGAGCATCGCGGGCTGTTGCAGGTACGCCGTGAGCACCTCGAGATTGTGGAACGTGATGCGGGGCGAGTCGAAGCGGTACACCGCCGTCTTGTCGTTCCAAGATCGTGGGTCGAAAAGATTTTCGGGGTAGGGGTGGAACGCGACCTGCCACGGGAAATCGCCTTCGCGCCGCGTTCGGCTCGCCAGATCGTCGAGGAGCCGCCGGCCTGAAATGCTGCGCGTGGGGGTGCTGTACGCCAGTGTCCAGTGATGATCCATCGACACGTAAACACGGCCCGCGGGATTTCGGCTCCGCACCGCCATGTCCGCGATCCGCAGCGTCCGGGCGTAATCCTCTTCGACGACCTTCTCATCGGCCTCGCCGAGGTTGTACCACTCCCAGTGCGACTGCACCTCGTTGCCGATGATGAAGTCGGTCACGCGGCCCTGCTTCGGATCGGTCCCGTTGTATCGCTGCGCCAGGAATTCCAGCAGCCCGCGGAACGTGCGCACGCCCGCCTCATCGACGGTATTGAACGCCGCCAGGCCGTTGGGCACCCCGGCTAGATCCGTACGCGGGTGGACCAGCGGGTGCAGCGGCTGACCGGGCTTGGGAACGCCGTTGAGCACGATGAAATAAACCCGGATGCCCGCGGCGGTGAAGCGGCGCACACGGTCGTCGACGCGAGAAAGCATCCTGGTGTTGATCGGGATCGAGATGCCATCGACATCCCAGTGCGTCTCCGACGTTCCTGATGGCTCCAGCATCTCATCGAGTTTGATGTTCTCGGCGGCGTGATGGGCGCCGAGCGCCGCGGCATCGTCGATGTCCTCAACGGCCGAGACGCCCTTGATGCTGGCTGTCTTGATCGGTTCGCCGGGCGTCACGCCGATCGGCGACAAGTCGGTGACGAAGAGTGTCGGACCGACGGGTGTCCCGGCCTTTGGATCGACGAGGGTGAACTTGGAATACAGGCGGTCGCGGCCGTGGTCAAAGCGTGGCAGGGAGATCGCGTCGCCGACTTCGCCGGTCCAGACCCGTGGCGCTGCGTCGAGCTTCTGCGCCGAGTCGTAGGGGTGCTGTTCGACCAGCGAGAGCGTCTGGCCGTGGCGTGCAAAGACCTTGAATTCAAGCCGATCCGCAGTCGCGGCGATGCGGTCAATGCCCTCGGCCCGGGCGGGTGATGCCGGCAACGCGAACGCGATGGCCCACGCCAAAATGAAACACGACAGACCACGGGCAAAGCCGGCTTGGAGCATAGGCGTCCTTTATGAGCGGTGAAGCGATTATCATATGCGGAACCGAATCACCGTATCGCCCATGGGAATCTGATGATGATTGAGATCGGTAACAAGGCGCCCGCGTTCACGCTGCCGGATCAGGACGGCAAACTCATCAAACTCAGCGACTTCAAGGGGCGCTGGGTTGTGCTCTACTTCTATCCGAAGGACGACACGCCCGGCTGCACCGTCGAGGCGTGCGACTTCAGTGGGGGGCTCAAGGATTTCGAGAAGCTCGACGCCGTCGTGCTCGGCTGCTCGCGAGACGACGCCGAATCGCACCGCAAGTTCATCGCGAAGTTCAAGCTGAACATCACGCTGCTGACCGATGCCGACCACGCGGTGATGGAGAAGTACGGCGCGTGGGGCGGGAAGATTCTCTACGGCAAGGCGCTGGTGGGCGTGATCCGCTCGACGGTGATCATCGATCCCGAGGGCAAGATCGCGCATCGGTGGAAGAGCCTCAAGACCGCGGGCCACGCCGAGAACGTCCGCAAGAAACTGGTCGAGCTGCGCGGCGGCTGATCGGCGCCTTCAAGTGTCCATCTCTCGCCACGCAATCAGCGTGTAGTTTCGGGCGTTAGTGTGTTGCCTGAGAGGACCCATATGCAACGCATCACGCCAGTTGTCATCGTGTCTCTGCTGCTCGCCGCTCTCGCCCCGCTCGCGGCGCTGGGCGCGGGGAAAGGCTATCCGCCGGAAATGACAGGCGCCCGCGCCGAGACCTACAAGACCGTCGGCGACACCAAGCTCAATCTTTACATCTACGCTCCGCCTGGCCCCGCCGGTGACAAACCGCGGCCGGCGATCGTCTTCTTCTTCGGCGGCGGCTGGACCTCCGGCACGCCGGCGCAGTTCTCGCCGCATTGCCAGCATCTGGCATCACTGGGGATGGTCGCGATCAGCGTCGATTACCGGGTGCGCTCGCGCAACAACGTCAAGCCGATTCAATGCATCGCCGATGCGCGGTCCGCCATGCGCTGGGTGCGCGCCAACGCCGCCCGGCTCGGCATCGATCCCGATCGCATCGCCGCCGGCGGCGGTTCGGCCGGCGGGCACCTCGCGGCGTGCACCGCATTCATCGGCGAGTTCGACGAACCAAGCGAGGACGCCAAGATCAGCGCTGTGCCCAATGCACTGGTGCTTTTCAATCCCGCACTGGTGCTGGCACCGTGGAAGGATCTGAAGCTCGAAGGCTTCGTGGAAAAGACGACGGAGGAGCGTTTCGGCGCGAAGCCGGAGATGGTTTCACCGGTCCATCACGTCAAGGCCGGTGCGCCTCCGACCATCATTTTTCACGGCCGCGCCGATACGACCGTGCCCTTCATCACCACCGAGGCGTTCGTCACGCAGATGAAAGCCGACGGCAACCGCTGCGAACTATTCGGGTACGAGGGCCAGACCCACGGCTTCTTCAACCGCGAACCCTACGCGGCGAAAACAATCGCCGAAACAGACAAATTCCTCGCCTCGCTCGGCTGGCTGAAGCAAGCGACGGCCGAACCGTCGAAGCCCTGATTCATTTCGCTTTTTCGTTGAGGTGCCCGGTGGTCCAAAGCAGACCGCGGGTCACGAGGTCGAGGTAGACGGGCGTCATATTCGGTTCGCCGTGGCCGAGCGTCGTCGAGAAGATGCGCGTCTTGCCCGGGCCATATTCGTTGACCCAGATGCAGGTGTGATCTTTCTTGGTGTCGACGCCGTAGGCCTTGGCCAGCGCGGTGGCGGTGGGCCAGAATTTTTCGACCTTGTAGAGTTCATCGGTGGGGGAATCGTAGGTCGCGGGGAAGCCGGCCATGATCGGGTTGTCCTTGGCGATGAGTTCGACCTTGAGCGGGCGGTTCTTCTCGTGGCTGAAGGACGAGACGCCGAGCATCTCGCGCCACGAATCGGTTTTCGCCATGCGGTAGGAGTGCGTCGAGCAGTGCAGGAAAACCGCGGGGACGCCGGCGGCGTGGACCTTGGCGATCGCATTGACGAACTCATCATCGGTGACGTAGCCGAAGCATTCATCGTGCACGACGACATCGTAGCCCTTGGCCCAGTCGGGGTTCGCGTAGACGCTGTGCTTGTGCTCGCGTTCGGTGCCTTCCTGCAGGATCGTCCACGTCACGTTCGCACGGGCGGAGATGCCGTCGGTGATGATTTTTTTGAGGTTGGTGTAATCGTGGCAGCAGCCGCCGCAGATGAACAGGGCCTTGATGGGGACAGCGGAGATCTTCGTCACCGGCGCCGTGGCCGCGGCGGGTTTGGTGTCGTCGGCGATCGCGCGATGGACAAGCGGCAATGCCGCGAGGAAAGAGCATGCGATGATTGTCACGATCAGTGCGGCGCGGGTGAGCATGTGCGTCTCCGGTGTGAGGACGTGGGGCGTGTCGATTATAGGAAAAGGTCCGCATGGCGTTTGAAAATCGGGGTATTCACCTTGCGGGTTGGTGTGTGGCGCCGCGGCGGCGTCGGGGACCGTCGAAGACTAAAGCCGCGCACGTGACGGCACTGAACACCGTGAAACCCAGCGTGAATCGCTGCGGGTCGGCGTTGCGGAACGCGAGGCGGTGCAACGGCGTGTCGGCGGGCTTATCGCCGCGCATCGTGTCTTCGAGCATGCTCAGCGGGCAGGGGACGCTGAGCCAGACGCGGGACAGGATGAAAAGCGTCGCGGCGAGATGCGTCCATCGGAACCAGGGATTTCGCACCCACGCCCACCGCAGCAGGATCCCGAAGAGGATGAGCGCGAGCCCGACCGTGAGAAAGCTGGCGAATAGCGCATGGAGCAGGGCCACGCAATCGGCGCCGGTGAGTGTCACTGGGCGCTCTCCGCGGCGGCTGTGATCCGCGGAAGTGCATCCCACGGATCGCTCTGGCGCACACGGGCGTTGTACTCGCAGAACGAAACGGGCCGGCCGTGCGTGTCGAGCAGGTGGTGGCAGCACGCGGAGATGCGATCCTGATCGTAATTGTAGCGGTCCATAAACGGCTTGATCGCGATGCCGAACACATCGGTCGAGCGGATGAGCTTGCGACCCGCCCATGCGCCGATGCGGCGGACCATCCCGCCGCCGCCGCCGATGATCGAGCGCAACTCATCGGTCTTGAGCAGCGTGCGGTTCGCCGCGCGGTTCATCGCCTTGTCGAGATCGACGTAGCGCGCGATGTTCAGCGTGAGGCCCATGCGGCGAACGTAGAGCGTGATCCAGCCGCAGTTGGGATGGCTGCAGGGGATCGGCGCGAAATCCGCGGCGTCCGTGCGACGCCGGACCTGGGCGGCGACGGCCTTGACGACGTCCGACAAAGTGAGCCGCTGCATCGGGTCCTGCGTCAGGTCGTAACGCCCGGAGTACGTCACCGGCTGCATCGCGATTACCTTGACGTTCGCGTGCTTCATGCCGGTGTCCACGACCCAGCCGATCTCGCCATCGTTGACGCCGCGCGTGATCGTCATCGTGAGCTGCATCTGGATGTCGAGCTGTGCGAGATTCTCGATGACGCGCTGGCGGATCTTCTGCGGGTTGGCGGCGCGCAGGGCTTGATTGCTCTGTGTCTGTCCATCGAACTGCAGCAGCACCATCAGGCGGTCGCGGAACGGCTCGAGCTTCGCGGCGACGGCGGGATCGGCGAATGCGATGCCGTTGGTCGGCAGGTAGATTTTCTTGACGCGTGATTGATCGTGGAGGAAGCGGACCATCTGCCAGAACTCCGGGTGCAGCACCGCTTCGCCGCCGGTGAGCTGCACGGAGTCGAGGCCGTCCTTCGCATCGATGAGCCGGAGCATGTAGCGTTTGAAATCGGCCAGGGGCAGGCCGCGATCGCCGTGCGCATCGGAGTAGCAGACGGGGCAGGCGAGGTTGCAGGCGTTGGTGACCTCGACGAGCACGGTGCAGGATTTGTTGCTCATCTGGTCGGCGAAATCGCCTGTGAAATCGGTGAACGCAGCGGCTTCGGCATCACTCTTGTCATCGCCGCAGCCGCTGGGTCCGCAGCAATCGCCGCCGTTCGCGGTGTTGTACGCCGGGATGTCGATCACGCCCGCATCGGCGAATCGCCGGCCCCAGCGGTCCTTGGACGAGAGATGGTAATAGTGCTCATCGTTTTCGATGACCGCATCGCTCTCGCCATGAACATCGCAGCGCTTGTGCATCAGCACACGGCCGCCGAGCGTGTAGACAATCGCCGGAACATGTGCCAGGCATTGCGGGCAGAGGCTGACCGTCGATTTGAGCAGGTGATCGAAATGGATCGGGCCCGTGATCCGCAGCGTCTCCGCTTCATCGGCGGAGGTGAGCCGGGTGCGCAGTGATTCCAGTTGCGACGTCGGCACCGCCGCGGCGGGCATCAGCGACAGGCTCATCAGCGGGCGGCTAGACAAGGTGGCCCGCTCCTTCCATCAGCCCGGCGCAGACGTGATAGAGCAGCCGGCGGCGCTTCGATGTGGCGCCGGGGAACTGGCGCAGGAACGTCCGCACCTGCTTCGCCGAGAAGCTCAGGTTCGCCTTCGCCTCGGCGCGGCGGTGCGTGTCCATCACCCGCTGCGCCTCGCGACGGGGCAGCAGATCCCGCACCCCATCCCGCGTGTAACGGATGTGCCGCCCCTCGTCGCGGTACACCGCCGCGACGATGTTCGCGATCCCGCCCCTGCCCTCGCTGCCGCACGCGTCGATGTGGTACTCGAAGCTGCGCGCGATCCGCTTCTCCAGGTGGTACGCGTGAGCCAGGAAATTCGCCATCTTCCACCGGCGCGTCTCCGGCGGGTCGGCCTCGACGATGTGAAACGTGCCGGGCGTGAACGACTTGATCACCTCGTTGAACACGTCGCCGCCCTGCAGATCGAGCACGGGCTGGCCCATCGTCTGCAGCGCGTGCGTGTAGAGCTTGACGTGCTTGTCCTCATCGGCGGCGTGGCGGCGCAGCGCATCGGCCAGGTAGGGCAGCGGCGCGAAATCGGCCTGGAAATAATCGCAGACCTTCTGCGGATACCGCTCGCCGCTCAGGTAGAGGTTCAGCACCCAGCCGTGCGTCTCGGGGTTGGAGACGATGTCGCGGTGGAAGCGGCTCTTCATGCCGTCGATGATCTGGCGCATGGGCGTCCTTCAGCGTTTGAGCCCGCAGATGCCCACGAACAGGCCGAACACGAGCACCACAAACACGACCAGGCTCACGAGCCCGATCACCAGCGCCTTCATGCACCCGCTGCCGGGATTTTCGGAGTCGGACATCGGTCACCTCATTTCGGCTTTGAACGCCGCCCACCCCAGCGGCGGGGCGAAGCTGCGCTTTAGCAGGAACGCCGCCCCGAGCGCCACCATCACGAAACAGATCATCTGGTAGCCCGAGAGCGGCCCGTAAGTTTTGGGCGTGTCGCGGATGAACTCGGTGAAGAACCGGAAGATGCCATAAGCCACAAGGTACACCGCGAAGAGCCGGCCGAACAGGATGCGGCGGCGCACCATGTAGATGAACGCCGCGCCGATCGAAAGTTGAAACGCGATCTCGTAAAGCTGCGTCGGATGACGCGGGACGCCGTGCGCATCGGCGATCGCGCACCAGCCGTTGTACGGCACACCGCCGCAGCAACCGGCGAAGAAACAGCCGACCCGGCCGATCGCGATGCTGAAGGGAATGATCGCGGCGAAGCGGTCGTTGGGCGGCATCTTGTAGCCCAGCAGCGGCTTGGCAATCTCCGCGAAAAGGAACCCGAGGATCAGCGCCCCGGTGATCGACCGCCCCGAGTGCAGCGCCGCAGACCAGTCGGTGATCGGTTGCCGCGGCCAATCCAGGTCGCCGATCAGCACCGAGAGCTTCGCGCCGAGCACGGCGCCGATGAGCGTGATGAATTGCAGGATGTAGTAGTCACGCTTCTGGCCCGGGCCGCGCATGTGCCGCGTCACCGGGAATGCGATGGCGACCGCCACCGCGATCCCGACCATTAGCACATATTGTGGATTAAACATGCTCGCATCATCCCGCGGGGTTCGTGGCCCCGGCCGTTTCGTACCAGTCCATCGCGAGCATCGCCACGACGAAAATCAGGAAGCCCAGGTGCGTCTTGGCGTGCAGGTCCGCCTCCTCGCCGCCGACGTCGCGGTGAAACACGAATTCATCGAGGGTGCGCGCCGCCACGAAGATCGCAACGCCGATCAGCGCGATCTCGCGGTGACCGGCGAGAGCATGCGGCACGAGGGCGAGCAGCGAAAGGCCGATCGCGCCGTGCAGCACGCGCTCGCCGTAGGTGATGAGGCGCTGCTGCTTGCCGTGATGCCACAGATCGCTGAGGCCGAAGTAGGCGTACGGCAGGAGCGCGAGGATGAGGATGGTGATTCGCATGCGACGGATCCGGTGCTCAGAGCGAAGCCCCGCTGCGGAGCTTTTCGATGACCGTGCCGACCTGCCAGCCGCTGCGTTCGAGCCAGCCGGTGAGCATCGCGACGATCACGAAGATAAGCAGCGCCAGGTGCTCCTTGGCGTGGAGGTCGGATTCGATGCCCGGGATGCCGCGGTGGAAGATGTATTCGTCGATCGCGCCGGCGGCGGCGAAGAGGACCAAGGCGCCGACCATGATCGAATCGTGGCCGAGGAAGGCGTGGGTGAAGACGAGGGCGAGGGTCAGGCCGATCGCGGCGTGGAGGATGTGCTCGGTGCGCGAGACCTTGCGGCCGCTGAAATGAAACGCGTTGTCCTTCGCCGCGTAATAGAGGAAAGGCAGCAGGCAGGGGATGAGGATGACCAGACGCATATCGGCACTCCGCCGGCCCGCCGGTCACGCCACAGGACGCACCTCGAACACACGGGCCACGATAAGATCGGCGGGGCGGCGGTGTCAAACATTGTGCATAATATCTGACGCTTGACGCGTTGAATCCAGACGGCGAGGGGATGTACGGCACGGCGGCAGCAATCCAAGAACTCAAGGGAATCCCATGGCCACCGAACACGACCATCTTCTGAAATCCAATTTTTCCCGGCGTCGTCTGCTCAAGACGATGTTCTGCGCCAGCGCGCTCCTCGCGCTGAACCAGCAGGGCCGCATGCTTCGCGCCGCCGAAGTCGGCGGCGGCGACCTGCACTGGCTGGCGATCGGCGACTTCGGTTCGGCCAACAAGGACCAGCAGACCGTCGCCGACACGATGGCCAGGCACCTCAAGGGGCTGTCGATCAAGCCCGAGGCGCTGCTGCTGCTCGGTGACAATTTCTATGGCAAGATGAAAGGCGGTGTGAAGTGCGACCGCTGGCAGAGCGGCTTCGAGAAGATGTATCCCGCCGATGTGTTCCCCGGTCCGTGCCCGGTCGTGCTCGGCAACCATGACTACCACGACAATCCCGGCGGTGACGAGATTCAGGTTGCCTACGCCAAGACGCCCGGCACGCGCTGGACGCTGCCGCAGCGATGGCACCGCATGGATTTCCCCGCGGTCAAGCCGCTCGTCACGTATTTGTTCATCGACACAAACCTGCGCGCCGTCGAGAACGGCCTGGGCGCCGACGGCCAGAAGTGGCCGACGATGTCCGTGGAGATGGCGGCCAAGCAGTGGGCCTGGTTCGAGGAGCAGCTCAAGGGGCCGCGCGGAACCTTCACCGTCGTCGTCGGCCACCATCCCGTCTACAGCAACGGCGCGCACGGCGACACGCCCGCGCTTATCAAGCAGATCGGCGGCCTGATGCAGCAGCACAATGTCGCGCTGTACCTCTGCGGCCACGACCACGATATGCAGCACCTGGAGCTCGAGGGCCTCAAGACGAGCTTCGTCGTCAGCGGCGGGGGCGGGACGGCGCTGCGCGAACCCAAACAAGCCCCACGCGGCGTCTACGCCGGCAAAGCGCACGGCTTCACGCATCTTCAGGCCAGCGCCGACCGCCTCGTCATGCGCCACATCGACGCCGATGGCAAACAGATACACGCGTTCGAGAAATACACCGACGGCAAATTCAAGATCCAGAATTGAAACGCTGGCGCCCGGCGCCATGCAGGACAACAATCATGAAATCGTTTACCGCGGCGTTACTCGGTTTGTTCCTGGCGATCACCTCGGCCGGTGCCTTGGCCGCGGAACCCGAGAAGGGGTCGCACGCCGAGACGGCCAAGTCGAACTGGAACTTCACGCCCGACCCGACGCTGCCAAACGTGCTGATCCTCGGCGACTCGATCTCGATCGGCTACACACTCGAGGTACGGGCTCTGCTCAAGGGCAAGGCCAACGTGTTTCGCCCGGTCACCAAGGACGGCAAGGGCGCCGAGAATTGCTCGGGCACGACGAAGGGTGTCGAGGCGATCGATCGCTGGATCGGCGACCGGAAATGGGCGGTGATCCATTTCAACTGGGGCCTGCACGACCTCAAGCACGTCGCCGCACCCGGGGATGACAAGGCCACGAGCAACCCGAACGACCCGCCGCAGGCGACGGTCGAAAAGTATTCGGAAAATCTCACCGCCATCGTCACGAAGCTCAAGGCCACCGGGGCGCATCTGATTTTCGCCACGACGACGCCCGTGGCCCCGGGCACCGACAAGCCGTTCCGCAGCCCCGATGCACCGCCGCTCTACAACACCGCCGCGCTGAAGATCATGAAGGCCGAGGGCGTCGCGATCGACGACCTGTTCACCTTCTGCCAGCCGCAACTGGAAAAGATTCAGCTCCCCAAGAACGTGCACTTCACCGCCGCCGGTTCCCATGCCCTCGCCGCCGAGGTGGCCAAGTCGATCGAAGCGGAATTGCGTCACGCGGATTCCGGGAAGTAATGTTCGGTGTGCCACGTGATGGGGGTCGGCGTAGTGTCGGGAACGCGGCGGCCGATTGGCGGTTTTTGAAGCAAGCAGAATTTTCGGGATTTTGTGGCAGATTTGGGAGGGGTTTTCGCCTCTTGGCAATGTAGGGGATCGCCGGTATCATCTTGGATTCCGATCTGGTCAGGATCGGGCCTCGGCGGGTCTTGTTGGCCCATGCCGAGGCACCCACACGAGTTGGTGTGTCACAAGCGCCCAAGTGCAAGTGATCGCCCTTACCTGCTTCGGGAAATGGATTTCCCGGGGATCGGGATGAGGGTCTGACCCGAATCGCTCGCCGGTGTCGCTGAACAAAAGGATCGCTGCCATGTCCGAAGCCACTGCCACCCCCGTCGCCGCCGCCGCGGCCAAACCGCAATCGCTCGTCAAACAGTTGCTCGAAGCCGGTGTCCATTATGGACACAAGGCCAGCCACTGGAACCCGAAGATGCAGCCCTACATCTTCGGCAAGCGCAACGGCATCCATATCGTTGACGTGCGCGAGACCATCAAGGGTCTCCTCCTCGCCAAGCGCTTCCTGACCCGCACCGTCGCCAGCGGCAAGGACATCCTGTTCGTCGGCACCAAGCGCCAGGCCGCCCCCGCGGTCCAGGCCAAGGCCGCCGAGATCTCCATGCCCTACGTCATCGAGCGCTGGCTCGGCGGCACGCTCACCAACTTCCGCACCATCCGCGCCCGCCTCAAACGCCTCGAAGAGCTCGAAGCCCTCATGGGCGGCGAAGCCTGGAAGACCTACTCCAAGAAGATGGCCAGCCAGCTCACCCGTGAGCGCAAGAAGATCGACCGCAACCTCGGCGGCATCCGCCTGCTGCACAACCTGCCCGGCGCCGTCGTCGTGTTTGACGTGAAGCGCGAGGTCAATGCCCTCCGCGAAGCCCAGAAGCTCGGCATCCCGACGATCTGCATGATCGATACCGACAGCGACCCGGACCTGGCGGACATCCCGATCCCCGGCAACGACGACGCGATGCGCGCCATCGAGATCATCATGGCCGAGCTGGCCACGGCGATCACCGAAGGCAAGAGCGCCCGCGCTCAGGCCGCCCTGGAACGCAAGGACGCCGGCGCCGCCGGTGGAGCCGCGGGCGACCGTGGCCGTCGCGGTGGTCGCTCCAACAGCGGCCGCACGATGTTCCGCGCCGAAGGCGCTGCCGGTGAAGCTGCTGAAGGCGCCGGCGATACCGCCGAAGCCCCCGCCGCGGCCGCCGAAGCCGCCGCTCCCGCCGCGCCTCAAGCGACGGCCTGAGTCCATTGTTGATTTTTGATCGTTGATTGTTGATTGCAAGGCAAGCGCCTTGAGTCACACAATCGCGATCCGAAATCCTCAATCCACAATCACCATTCAACAATCAAAAATTCTGAGGTTTCTCCGATGCCCGCAACGATTTCTCCCAAGGATGTCATGGCCCTCCGCCAAAAAACCGGCATGGGCATGATGGAATGCAAAAAGGCCCTCGAAGACGCTTCGGGCGACATGGACGCGGCGATCAAGCTGCTCATGGCCGCCGCCAAGGGCAAGATGGACCTCCGCGCCGACCGCGCCGCCGTCGAGGGCGCGATCGCGATCGTCAAGGCCGCCGATGGCAAGTCCGCCACGGCCGTCGAACTGAACAGCGAGACGGACTTCGTCGCCCGCGGCGATGAATTCGTCGCCGCCGTGCAGAAGGTCGCCGAGATCGTTCAGGCCGGACCTGCCGGTGAGTTCAAGGGCAGCCCCGCGGTCACGGCGATCGTCGATGAGCTGCGCGTGACGACCAAGGAAAACGTGAGCCTCGCCCGCGCCGTCAAGCTCGAAGCCGCCACCAAGGTCGGCTCCTACCTGCACCACAACCGCCAGGTCGCAGCCCTCGTCGCCGTCGATGGCGCCGCCGACGATGATCTGCTCGTCGGCCTCTGCCAGCACATCGCCGCGTACGTGCCCACGCCGCTGGCTGTCGATGAATCCGGCCTGCCCGCCGCGGAGATCGAAACCGCCAAGCAGGGCTTCATCGCCGAGGCCCAGGCCTCCGGCAAGCCCGCCGAAATCGCCCAGAAGATGGCGATCGGCAAGCTCAAGAAATGGGTCGACGAACGCACCCTCCTCGGCCAGCCCTACGTCCGCGACCCCGCCGGCAAACAACTCGTCCGCGACGTCGTCCCCAAGGGCACGACGGTCAAGGGCTTCGTCCGACTTCAAGTCGGCGTGAAGTAAAATCTGATCCACTCAAAAAAACCCGGGGCAACCCGGGTTTTTTTATTGAAGTGGTTCGGGGTGCCACAAATCGTGGCCGCTAAGGCCGATTTGTGAATCCGCGCAGGGCGGTGTGAAGCGCCGATGATCACACGGGCCGCCGGGAAATCGCGTGCTTGATCGGTTGTCCTGAGTTATCTTCTCAACGCGCTTCGACCGACCCCAACGTGTCACTCCGACACACACACATTCACAAATCGGCCTACGCGGCCACGATTTGTGGCACCCGGCCCTTTTGATAGGGTGGGGCGAGTAACGAGGGGCGTTGCCCCACGCTGGTATGGAACGGGCCTTTGGCCCTCACCACACGCGCCGCTGCTCCGATCACACGGTCAGGCACAAATCGGCCTAAGCGGCCAAGATTTGTGACACCGGGCGGGAGATATTCAATAAAGTAGAATGTCCGGCTCTGTCTCTACCCTGCCTCTCCTTTTCCGCCCCGTACCTGACACCTTTTCCCTCTCCCGGCTTGCTTCGACGGCGGGCTTTGGAAAAATGCCGTTATGAGCAGGTTGCGGGCATTTCGAAATTTCGTACATCGCCTGATGAACAGGTTGTCCGGAATCGTAGCCTTCGCTTCTTTGATCTTGGCATGGTTTTTTTCGTGCATGACGATCTATTCAGGGCCGGGCGGCAAGGCTGTTGAATTTGAGCTTCGTCTGCTGGAAGACATCGCTCTGGCGTTTTTTGTGTTGGGCGGTGTTCTGTCGATCGGTGGAGCTCTTTGGGGCCGCGCAGCGAATCGAGTGGTGTGTGTCGCGATGGTGTGTTTTTATGTTGTGTTCATCGGGCAGATGGCGCCGGCGGCATACTTCATGGGGAAGGCGGCGACGGGGAATCGTCCCGCGGTCGATATGTTTATGCCGTCTTCTCTACGCGGCTGGGTCATCATCCATAGCCGCTGTTCGCACGGCGAAAAAATGGAAGTCGTGAATGGACGTATCCAGCTTCAGATTCCGGAATCGGGAGATAAGTGCATCCGATGGGCCCTCGAACTTAGCCGGCCAGACGACCGATTCTTTTTTATGTCTCAGGGCAAAACGATCGGCATCGAGAGGTATGCGAAAGAAGTGTCGATCTGGCGGGAGAAATACAGCGTTTCCTACCTGGGCAACGGGAAAACTATCGAATACAGCGGGGTGTTTATCGGGACGGACGAAGAGTGGAAAAGAGCTTTCCCCTTCGACGAGGCGGTGAAGAAGGCCGACGGCGAGTTGCACCACCGGGAAAATAAAGGGAGCGAGTAGGGTGGGTAGAGGTTCTGCGAAACCCGCCATGCCTTTTTCCACGATCCCAATCGAGCGCGGGGATGGTGGGTTTCGCGAGGATGCTCTATCCACCCTACATGCGCGATGACGCAATCGGATTTCGATCACCGCGCTATTGGTTGTACAGGTCCTTGTGCTTCTCGACCGGGAACACTTTTTCATGGTACGGGCCGGGGGTGTCGTGTTCCCAGAAGATTTCCTGGTGGTCGAAGGAGCCGTCGGGTTTGAGGTCGAAGATGAGGAAGACGGGGCCGAAGTGTTGGTAGTCGCCTTCCCACCAGCCGCCGCTGACGGCTCCGCCGCAGATGTAGGTGACGCGGTCGAGGCGGCAGCAGTCGACCATGTGCTGGTGGCCGCTGAGTGCGAGTCGGACCTGCGGGTGCTTGTAGAAGAACGCGCGGTAGTCGAAGCCGGTGCCGCCGACGCCGCCGCCGACGTGCTGAGCCGTCATGCCCGCCAGCGGCGCGTGCGTGACGATGCAGACCGGCTCCTTGTCCTCGGGCTTCTCCAGTTCTTTGATGAGCCAGTCGCTCTGCTCTGATTTCACGTCGAGTTTGCCGTCGCCGCCGAAGACGTCGAGCATGATGAACTTCCACCCGCCCATCTTCCATGCGTAGTAGCGGTGGGGCATGCCGTAGGCTTCGATCGCCATCGCCTTGGGCGCGGGGCCGGACCAGATGTCGTGGTTGCCGATCACGCTGTAATGCGGCACGGAAACCTTTTCCTTCACCACGGTCTTCCAGCTCTCAAACTGGGCCTTTGCATTCGCTTCGCTGTATCCATCGACGGCGAAGACATTGTCGCCGCCGAAGATGTAGGCCGCGGGCTTGAAGGCATTGGCCTTGTCGAACGCACGGCGGACGCGCTCCTGGTAGTGGAGCTCCGCATTGGAAATGGTTCCGCCCCGGTCGTGCTCATGCGTGTGAGGCCCCGGCAGGTGCGCATCGGTGAAGAAGCAGAGACGCAGCGAATCCTTCGGCGGCGGATCGGCCAGCGACGGAGCCGAGAGCATCGCGTCGGCGGCGCGGCTCGGATCGGCGGCTCCCGCGACGCACAACCCGGCGGCGCCGGCGATCGAGAGACCCAGGAAATTGCGACGGGGAAGCGTGGGGGGATTTTTTGTGTTCATGGGTGTTGAAAAAAATGGAGGAGTGGTTTCGCCGGTGGCGGGGGAATTTTACTTCATGGCGCGCACAGATGTGGTCGTGAAGCCGGACGTCCGGGCGGTTTCCCGGAGGTGCGAGTGGCGTCAGTGGGATTCACAGCCTTAAGTGGTGGAATCGGTGGGGAGTTAAGACGGGAGGTTCGGCGGGAGCGGCGTGGAAAGAGGGGG
>JAYVTU010000151.1:0-6437 GCA_043788485.1 Planctomycetota bacterium | reverse complement strand
TAGAGCATTTTCATTAACTATGTAGCGTATCCGCAGCTTCGGAAGTAAGCCCGGCACTCGTCGAGGCGGACGGCTTGTAACGCGTTGGCGATCGCGTCGATGAGGCCCTCGAACGTTCGTGCGCCGATCGCACGCAACTTCGCCTTGACCTTCGACCACAGCTTCTCGATCGGATTGAGGTCCGGCGAGTACGGCGGCAGGTACCATAACTCCGCGCCGACCGCTTCGATCGCCTCGCGCACCCCCGCCGCCTTGTGCGGCTTGAGATTGTCCATCACCACGATGTCCCCGGCCCGCAGGCTCGGCGCCAGGCAACGCTCGACGTACCCCAAGAACACCACCGCATCCGTCGCGCCCTCGAACGCCAGCGTCGCCTCTTGGATCACGCCCGAGACGCGGATCGCCGACAGCATCGTCGTCGTGCACCAGTGACCGGCGGGGATCGCGGCCAGGACACGCTCACCGATGGGCGCGCGGCCGTAGAGCCGAGTCATGTTCGTCTTCGCGCCCGATTCGTCGAGGAAGACGAAGCGATCCGGATCCGTCGTCTGTCTCCGCTGGCACCACTGCTGCCGCCGCTCAAGGATGTCGGGCCGATCCTGCTCGGCGGCGCGAAAGCTCTTTTTTTTAGCGACCAGCCCATCGCCGTCAGCGTGTCGTGCAGTGCGCCGATGCACACCTTGACCTCCGGCAGCAGGCGTTGGCGAAGCGCCTCCAGCGTCAGCCCGGAGTCGGCCTCCAGCCACCGCCGGAGCTCCTGGCGATGCGATTCATTGAGCACCGGCTTGGGCCCGCCCGACGGTGGCAGTGGCGCGATCGTGCCAAGCTCGCGTCGCCGCTGCTTGAGCCGACGCACCCAGCTCGCGCTGACCGCATACAGCTCCGCTACCGCCTTGGTCTTGTGACCCGCGTCGCACGAAGAAAGAACACGCTTTCGCAAATCCACCGAATAGGCTTCCATGCCAGGCTCCCAGTGATCTTCTCGATCACCAGCGAGATTAACGACTGAACGCGGATCGCGCTAGAGGCATGGTGAAAATGCTCTATCCCGTCACACATCGAAAAGTCCGCCGCGCGATCACCCAGCGGTTTCCGTACAACGTCTTCTACCTCATCGAAAGTCACGCGATCGTGGTGACCGGCATCCACCACGCCAAACGGCACCCGCGTCGTTGGCGACGCCGTTGAACAATCACGCTTGCTTTTCGAGGAATACGTGCGTCGCGCGTTCGCCTTGGGTGGTGTGGGTGCAGGTGTAGCCGAGGGCGTGGAGGTCGAGGTTTTGGAGGAGATTTTCGCCGGAGCCGAGGAGGGTGGGGCGGAGGGCGAGGTGGAGGGAGTCGATGAGTCGGGCCTGGAGGAATTGGCGGACGGTGGCGACGCCGCCGCCGAGGCGGATGTCTTTGGGGCCGGCGGCGGCGGTGGCGAGGGCGAGGGCGGCGTGGATGCCCTCGGTGACGAAGTGGAATGTGGTGCCGCCTTTCATGGTCAGCGGCGGGCGGGGATGGTGGGTGAGGACGAAGACGGGGACGTGGTACGGGGGCTCGTCGCCCCACCAGCCTTTCCAGGAATCATCGAGCCATGGGCCGCGGACGGGGCCGAACATGTTGCGGCCGAGGATCCAGGCGCCGATGTTTTCGAAGCCGGCTTCGGCGATCTGGTTGTCGATGCCGGTTTCGCCGCCGGGTTGGGCGAGGATTTTATTTTTGAAGATTCGCGTGGGGAAGAACCATTGCATGAGCTCGCCGCCGCGCTGGCCGAGGGGCTGGTTGAGGGATTGGTTGGGGCCGGCGCTGTAGCCGTCGAGGGACATGGCGAAGGATTGGACGCGGAGTTTGGGCATGGGATGTGGGGGTTGGGAGTTAGGGGTTGGCCAGAGGGGAGCGGAGAACTTGAAACTTGAAACACTTAAACATGATACTTCCCGGGGCGACCCGCGGGGATTCGGAGGACCTCATCCCCGGGCTTGCCGCCGGAATGGGGAACCCACGGACTGCTGTCCGTGGGCTTCTGAATGGATCTCTGATCCCTGACCTCTGTCCGTCTTCAGTCCGCGGCGGGGATGTCGTAGTCCTTGACCTTCTTGTTGAGCGTGTTGCGGTTAATGCCCAGGAAGTCGGCGGACTTGGTTTTGATGCCGGAGTGGCGGTCGAGGGCGTGGGTGATTAGCTGCTTTTCGACTTCGCCGACGACGAGGTCCCAGATCTCGCCCTCGCGCAGGCCGTATTCCTCGATGGCCTGTTCGCTGAGTCGGCGGGCGAGGGATTCGATGGTCTCGGCGGTCTGCTTCTCGCGGCCCTGCTGGGCGAACATGCGGATCGACATCGGCAGCAGTTCTTCGGTGAAGTCCTCGCTGGTGCACAGGACGACGGCCCGCTCGATCGCATTCTCCAGCTCGCGGACGTTGCCGGGCCAGGGGTAGCGCAGCAGATTGTTCATGAGGTCGCGGCTGATCTTGCTGACGTTGCGGCCATTTTCGGCGTTGTATTTATCGAGGAAATGATCGATGAGCTGCGGGATATCCTCGCGCCGGGCCCGGAGCGGCGGCAGGAAAACAGTGACCACATTCAGGCGGTAATAGAGGTCCTCGCGGAACGTGCCCTTGCGCACCTCTTCGGCGAGGTCGAGATTCGTGGCGGCGATGACACGCACATCGACCTTCACCGTGCGATGATCACCGACGCGCTCGAACTCGCGTTCCTGGAGGACGCGGAGGAGCTTGACCTGCATCTGCGGGTCGAGTGTGCCGATCTCGTCGAGGAAAACGGTCCCGCCATCGGCGGCCTCGAAGCGGCCGATCTTGTCGCGGACGGCGCCGGTGAAGGAGCCTTTGACGTGGCCGAACAGCTCGGATTCGAGCAGCGTCTCGGAGAGCGCTCCGCAGTTGACGCGGATGCACGGCTTGTCCTTGCGCGGCGAGTTGTAGTGGATCGCCTTGGCGATGAGCTCCTTGCCCGTGCCCGTCTCGCCCAGCAGCAGCACGGTGGCGCGGCTCACGGCGACCTGCGCGATCACCGCCAGCACGTCCATCATCGCGGCACTGGCGCCGATGATGTTTTCGAAGCGGTGCTTCGTGCGCAGGTTTTCGCGGAGGCTGCGCGTCTCCTCGAGCCAGACGTCCTTCTCGTGCGTGATGAGTTGATGGAGGTGCAAAGCCTGGGCGATGTAGCCGGAGACGATGGCGAGCAGGCGCGTGTTGGCGGCGAGCGTCGGATCGTCGGCGAAGGGCTTGGTCACGGCGATCGCGCCGACGGATTGGCCATCGACCTTGATCGGCACGACGATGTAGCTGAGCTTCTCGCTGCGGTCGCGCAAGGCGCCCGTGCGGTTCAGGAAATCGGGCTCGCTGGCGATGTCAGCGACGACCCGCGGCTGGCCCGTCTGCACCGCCTGACCCGTGATGCCCTCACCGACCTCGTACTGGCCGCGCTGCTTCTCCTCCTCAGTCAATCCCACCGCCGCGACCACCCGCAGGCGACCGATCGCCTCATCCTTCAAGACCAGCGTCGCGCGGCGAAGCCCCAACTGCCGTTCCAGCAGCGCAATCACTTGTCCGAACAGCTCCTCCAACTCCAGGCTGCTGCCAAGAATCTGGCTGATCTGCTCCAAGATCGACATTTCCTGCTCGGACCTATCCATAGGTGGCATAGTATGTAGGCAAGCACGCAAGGTCAATGCTTAATTTGTGAGTAATCAATTATGCACACCGACGCGAAATGTGACGTCATCGCCTAATTCGCGACCACCCGGCCAAAACATGCCGCCGACGCATTCGATTCCCAAGCGCCACCCGGCCTCGCTTGTATTGGAACGCCACACGCTGTAAACTACTCGGCTCAACGGAGATTGCCGCGCCATGATCGAAGCCCTCAAGAGTGACGAGATCGTCCGCAAAGCCGGTGGCCGCTTCAAGCTCACCACGCTCATCCAGCACCGCTGGCGCGAGTTGATGGAAGGCGCACGCCCCCTCGTCGAACGCCGTGGCCGTGGCGATCTCGAAGTCATCATCGACGAGATCGTCCAGGACAAGATCGCCATCGACTTCGACGGCTCCGACCTCACGCCCGCCGAGAAGGCGCTCAAGTAATTCGACGCCGGTCTCGCGTCTTGCGTTTCGAGTCTCGCGTTAGAGAAGACTCGCGCTCAGCTGTTCAACGGGTGTACGCATGTCCCAACGCGAGACACAAGACCCGAGACCCGAAACTCCCCTCTCAAGTCGCCGCATCCTCGTCGCCGTCACCGGCGGCATCGCGGCCTACAAAACCGCGACGCTCGTCTCCCGCCTCGCCCAGGCCGGAGCCGCGGTCACCGTGCTCATGACCGAATCCGCGACGCGATTCGTCGCCCCGCTCACGTTCCAATCCCTCTCCGGCCGCCCCGTCTTCACCTCACAGTGGCAGGCCGAATCCGACTTCGCCTCGCAGCACATCGCCACCGCCCGGGCCGCCGATCTGCTCGTCATCGCCCCCTGCTCCGCCAACACCATCGCCAAGCTCGCCGCGGGGATCTGCGACAATGTCGTGACCGTCGTCGCCTGCGCCCTGCCCCGCAAGACTCCCGTCCTCCTCGCCCCCGCGATGAACGCCGAGATGTGGGAGCACCCCATCACCCAGCGCAACCTCGCCACGCTCCAATCCACGCTCGGCTACCACACCGTCGGCCCCGCCGAAGGCTGGCAAGCCTGCCGCACCTCCGGCGCCGGACGCATGAGCGAACCCGAGGAAATCTTCGAACGCGTCGCACAACTTCTTACCTGAGTTTTCCCGATGCCGAGCATTTGCCATTTTTACGGGATCGCGATTTACCTCTATTACAACGATCATGCACCGCCGCATTTTCACGCGATCTACGGCGAACATGATGCCGCCATCACGATTGAAACCTTTGAAGTGATTGAGGGCTATTTGCCCAATCGGGCTCTGGCCTTGGTCATCGAATGGGCTAGAATCCGGCAAGCAGAACTGCGTCGCGATTGGCAACTGGCCCGCGGGAGAGTCCCGCTCGAACCCATCGCGCCGCTGGACTAACACGACATGCTTCACATTCATCTAGCAAAAGTCCGTGGTCCACATACACTCTGGATCGCCTTCGATGACGGCACCAGCAAGACTGTCGATCTGGCGCCATTGCTCGATGGTCCCGTATTCGAACCGCTGAAAGACCCCGCCTTTTTCGCGCGCGTCACCGTCGACCCGGTCTGCCGCACGATCGTCTGGCCCAACGGTGCCGACCTGGCGCCCGAAGCGCTCCAAGAATTGCCTGCGCTTGAAAGCTCCGCTGCGTGACACCGCCCTGATCCGCTTTGATTCGTGTACCATTCCCGCCGTGATCAAGAAAACACATACCGTGACTGCTGAACAGGCCGGGCGGATCGACCGTGTCGTCGCCGTCGTCGGCAGCGTCGCGCGGAAAAGTCTCAAGCCCGTGTTCGACACCGGCTCCGTCTCCGTCAACGGCAAGGTCGTCGAAGGCCCGTGGGTCCAGGTCGCCGCGGGGGATCAACTCGTCATCGACTGGGACCCGAACCGCAAGGTCGTGCGCAGCTTCAAGGCGTGGAAAGACGCGGCGTTCTCCATCGTCTACGAGGATGAGCATCTGCTCGTCGTCAACAAGACGGCGTCGATCCTGACCGTGCCGGCGCACAAGGGGCAGTCGAAAACGCTGATCCACCGTGTCGGCGCGTATCTCATCGCGCAGGCCGGCGGCAAGCCGCGTCGCGCGTTCGTCGTGCACCGGCTCGACCTCGGCGTCTCGGGCCTGCTGCTCGTGGGCAAATCGCAGGAGATCGCCGACCAGCTCCGCAACCAGTTCGAGGCCCGCAAGCCCGAGCGCGAATATGTCGCGATCGTCGCCGGCAAGATGCTGCTCAAGGCCGGCACGTTCCAGAGCATGCTCATCACCGAGGGCAACCTGCACCGCCGCTCGTCGCGCGATCCGAACAAGGGCGAGCTGGCCATCACGCACTACCAGCAGTCGCAGATGCTGCCCGGCGAATACCCCGCGACCGTCGTCCGCGTCCGCCTCGAAACGGGCCGGCGGAACCAGATCCGCGTCCACTTCGCCGAGGCCGGCCACCCCGTCATCGGCGACCCGCGCTACGAACCGGTCCGCGCCAAGCACCCGCGCTGGCGCATCACGCGCATGGCGCTCCACGCCCAGAGTCTGGGCATCACGCACCCCGTCACCGGCCAGCACCTGCAATTCACCAGCGCCCTTCCCGCGCCGATGCAGCGTTTCATGGAGGGCGGCATCTGCGGCGCGCCCGACGCGACCCACGACGGCCGCGCGGTGCGAAAAATTCCGCTGCGCGGGAAATCGCCACGCGGCCGATCGGGGCGGCGGGATTAAGATTTTTCGGGGTGCCACGGGTCGGCGGTTCCTCCGCAGAACCGTGCTCTTCAATACGCGGGAATGAAAGACACACTGGTCTGCGGAGG
>JAYVTU010000150.1:0-26564 GCA_043788485.1 Planctomycetota bacterium | reverse complement strand
CCCCCTCTCCCTCTTAGGGAGAGGGCCGGGGTGAGGGTAAAACCGCGAGGCCTGCATGTGCATCGTGCTCGAACGAAGCACATCGAGTCCCAACGTCTCACCCTCACCCGGCTCGCAGACTCGCCGACCTCTCCCTTGAAGGGAGAGGTGGAACCCGAATCGCTCACACCAGGAGACAGCCATGAAGACCCGTCGCACCATCGCCGCCGCCGCTCTTGCCGCCGTCATCGTCGCCCTGCTGCTCGCCCCGATCAGCCAGCCCGCCGCCCGGGCCGAGGCCGGCAAGAAGGATGCGCCCGTCACCAAGCTGATGGAGAAGATCAACGACAACTACAAGATCCTCGTCAAGCAGGCCAAGAAGCTCGCGTTCGATGAGGAGTCGATCAAGCTCGTCGTCGAGATCGAGGACCTGACGCTCAAAGCCCTGCACGAAGCCCCGCCCATGGCCGACAAGGCCGACAAGGTCCCCGCCGACAAGAAGGCCGCGTTCCTCATCGACTACAAGAAGGCGATGGCCGAGATGCTCCAGCACACCATCGAGCTCGAGATCGCCCTGCAATCCGGCGACAAGGAAGGCGCCAAAGCCATCGTCGAGAAACTCACCGCCGGCAAGAAGGCGGGCCACGACAAGTTCGTCGAGGAATAATCCCCACGCAACCTCCGCCGCTTGCGGCTTCGCGGGCGCACAGCACACAGGACTTATCCCCCATCACCCCCGCGCCCCCGCGCGGGGGTGTTGCATTCCGAGGTGCATCATGCGACCCACCACCGTGACACTCCTCACCGCCCTGCTCCTCGCTTGCGCCTCCGCTTCCCCCGCCATCGCCGCCGACTGGCCCCAATTCCTCGGCCCGACCCGCGACGCCATCGCGCCAGCCGACGAAACCATCACAGACCACTTCCCCGCCACCGGCCCCCCAATCGTCTGGTCCACCAAGGTCGGCCGCGGTTGGGCAGGCCCCGTCATCGCCACCGGCCACCTCATCCTCTTCGACCGCATCGAGGACGACGACCGCGTCCAATCCCTCGATCCCCTCACCGGCAAACCGCACTGGGCCTTCACCTACCCCGCCCGCTACCGCGACGCCTTCGGCTTCGACCCAGGCCCCCGCGCCACCCCCGCCATCGATGGATCGCGCGTCTACACCTACGGCGCCCAGGGCATGCTCCACTGCCTCGACCTCGCCACCGGCAAAAAGCTCTGGGAATGCGACACCGCCAAGCAGTTCAAGTCCGCCAAGGGCTTCTTCGGCCGCGCCTGCTCGCCGCTGATCGATGAGGGCCGCGTCGTCCTCCAGGTCGGCGGCACCGATGGCGCGGGCATCGTCGCCTTCGACAAGCTCACCGGAGCCGTCGCCTGGAAAGCCCTCAGCGACGAAGCAGGCTACTCCTCACCCACCCTCGCCAACCTCGCCGGTCACCGCCGCCTCATCTGTCTCATGCGCTCAGGCCTCGCCATCCTCGATCCCGCCACCGGCCAAGTCGTCTACCAGCGCGACTTCCGCTCCCAGATGGACGCCTCCGTCAACGCCGCTTCCCCCATCGTCATCGGCGACACCCTCCTCCTCTCCGCCTCCTACCAGACCGGCGCCCTCGCCCTCCAGTTCCAGCCCACCGGCGACCCCAAGGAACTCTGGGCCAACGACGATTCCCTCTCCGCCCACTACAGCACACCCGTCTCGCACTCCACCTCCATCTTCGGCTTCCACGGCCGAGCCGACTCCGCCCCGGGCCCCATCCTCCGCTGCATCGACCTCGCCACCGGCAACGTCCGTTGGTCCTCCGAACCCCTCGGCTCCGGCTCCATCATCCGAGTCGACAAGCAATTGATCATCCTCACCGAGCACGGCGACCTCATCCTCGCCCCCGCCTCCCCCACCGCCTACAAACCCACCGCCACCGCCCACATCCTCGGGGGCGAACTCCGCTCCCCGCCCGCCCTCTCCAACGCCCACCTCTACGCCCGTGACAAGACGCAACTCATCTGCCTCGATCTCCGTCCCGCGACTCCCTGACCCCCAAGCCCGGGGATGAGGTTCCTCCAAATCCCCGCGGGTAACACCCGTGCGCACAAACCCGTCGACCGGACATTTTTACACCCTCCCCCCACCCACTTGTGCGCGCCTTCACCCGCCGAACCTCCCGTCTTAACTCCCCGCAGATTCCACATCTTAAAGCTGCGAATCCGACTCACACCCTCCTCGACTCCGGGAAACCCCCCGGACGTCCGGTTTTCGCACCACATCCGTGCGCGCCCCTCCCGCCCGCTAATTAAAACGCGGATTTCCCTCCCCCATTTAGCCGCCGGGCTCGCCCGGCGCTGGGACATCGCGATGCAAACTCAATCCCGGTCGTGATGGTGACCGCCGCCACCGCCGCCGCCACTCCCGCCGCTCCCGCCGGACGGCGCGGAAATGTTGGCGAACTTCGGCAGCGTGAGAACGACATCCTGATTGTTGAACGCCGTGGCGTTGTGGATGAAAGTCGTCGCGCGGACCTCGGTCGTCAGGCTCGTCTTGCGGGAGTAGACGTTGTCGTTGAACGGCCCCACAAACGGATCGTTCGAGAAAACCACATGCCCGTCGCCGAAAAGGAAATTCTGGCCCTCGAAGCGGTGCAGGCTGGAGTTCTCGTACTCCTTGATCATCTCGGCTGTCACGCCCGGCGTGGTCTTGGAGTAGCTGTGCAGCGACCCGGCGACAACGCCCGGCGCCGATGTGCCGTCGCTGTCGTTGTTGTCGCCCATCAGGACCCAGTTCGCGCCGACAGTCGGGCTCCAGTTCGCGCCCGCCATCGTGTCGTACATATCCATCGTGGCGTACGAGATCGTGTTGACGGTCGCCGCGGCGTCGAGCGTGTTGAAGTCCCAGGTGTAGCGCACATCGGTCGTGTGGGTCGCCGCGTAATTCACCTGCAACTCATCTTCCCTGGCCACGGGATCCGACGGGCAGAGGAAATTCTTCGGGCTCGTCGAGCCGTCGCGCACGATCGCCCAGTACGGCGCGGTGATGCTGTCGGCGATCTCCGCGGCGACGGCGGCGGTGAAGACGCTGTCCGTGCGGGCCGCATACTTGAAGCCCGTCGCCGAGTTCGTCGGCGTCGAGCTGTAGGCCGCGAAGCTGTTCCGGTTCCCCGCCGCGTACGTCATCATCGCCTTGCAGATGCCCGACAGCCGGCTGGCGCACACCGCGCGCTTGCTGATCTCGCGCGCATGAGCCAGCGATGGCAGCAGGATGCCGATGAGCACCGTGATGATCGCGATGACCACCAGCAGTTCGATGAGCGTGAATGCCTTCTCGTTGTAACGTGATCGCATGACGAGTCCCCTGATTACCCCGCGTCCCGGTGTTCGATTGACCTAATAACATCGGAAAAAAACGCCGCGCACTTAACCGGCGAAAACCGGTCCGGCAACAGCGATTAAGACATGTAATTCAATCGAGTTGCAAGCGGCACAGGACTCCCCATTTAGCCGGCGGGCTCGCCCGCCGTTCCGTGCGTCATACTGCAAAATCACTCACAAACGACCACCGCTGCCGGCGCTTGCCTTCCTTGAGTGGATTTAACTCGACATACTCGATCGCACGCCGCACATCCTCCGGCGTATCCAGATAAACATTCCACCCCTTCTCCGCCCATGGCGTCGGTAATTCCAAGCCACGGCGAGCGAGCCCGCCGGCTAAATAAATCCAAACATTTAGCCGCCGGGCTCGCCCGGCGTTCCTTCACTTCCCCTTCGGCGCGACGGGTGCCACCGGCGTGGCCGGCGCGACCGGATCCGCGGTGACGCTGTCTCGCCGCGCGGCGCCGGGCAGATTCAGCAGCACTTTGAGCTCCGGCAGATGCGACGCATACACATCGCGCGGCATGCAGGAATACTTCACGCAGATCGACGCCGCCTTGCCGACGACTTCGCCCATCATCCCGCCGGTCTTCTGCACGCGGATCGTGCCCAGCGCTTCGTGCGTCACGCTCGCACACCGCCCGGCCATGAAGAGGTTGTCGATGTTTTTGGAGAACAGGCAGCGGTACGGCACGGGGTAGCCATGCTTGCGATCGACGCCCGCGCCAAACTCGGCGCGCGAGATGAACGGATCGTTCGGATACTTCTTGGCGTACTGCAGCTTGGGATAGTGCAGGTCGATGTCCCACGTCGTCGGGACGCAGCCATCGTCGAAGGGCTTTTTCTTGGTGATGTCGTCGCGGGTCAGCAGCACGTCGCCGATGAGCTGCCGACTCTCGCGCGTCCCGCCGACGCTCGCCATCCAGTCGAGTTTCGCATTGACGTGATCCGCCTTGCCGTCCTTGTTCTTCATGGCGTTCCACGCGCCGTAGTTCGCGCGGAAATTCCAGTCGCGCGTCGATTCGAGCTCGTTGATCGGATGCTTGTTGAACCCGCTCTCCCAGAACCACTCGGCCTTGCCGCGCGCGGGATACGGAAAATCGTCCATGTCCAGATCGAGCGCCCAGCAGACATCCTCGAAGGGCTGGGGCTTGTCCGACTTCGACCACGCCCACATGTTGCTCATGCCCAGATGGCCGTCGGCCTTAAGCGTCAGCGTCGCGCCGGAGAGCGCGCCGACCGAGCCGTGGCCGGTGCAATCGACGAAGTATTTGCCGGTGAAGCGGACTTCGGAGCTGTCGCGGACGTTCAGGGCGACGACCGCGGCGATGCGCGAGCCGTTCATCTCCGCGGCGTGCATGTAGTGATTGAAGAAGAGCGAAATGTTCTTTTCGGATCGGACCGCGGCTTCCTTCTGGGCATCGCCGTACTCGGCGTAGGTTCCGGGCGAAGCCTTGGCCTGATCCATGAACTCCTCGACGATCTCGCCGAGGTGCGGGAAGAGGCCGGTGCGGATGCCTCCCTTGGCCCAGACGCGGATTTCTGAGCTGCCGTTGCCGCCGAGCACAGTCCGGTCCTGGATCAACGCGACCTTGCACCCCATGCGGGCCGCGGAGATCGCCGAGCACATCCCGGCGTAGCCGCCGCCGACGACGACGACGTCGTATGACCCGCCGTCTTTGACGGTCGCGCTGCCGAGCAGTTTTGCGCGCCACGTCGCCAGCGCTTTCGCCTCACTCGGCGGCGCATCCTCGCCAGCCCCTGCGAAGTAGACCGCATCGGCGCGGCCCTCGAAGCCGGTCAGATCGTGCAGTGCGACGGTGATCTTCGCGTCCTTGATGTCGATCGTACCGCCGTCGTGCCAGAACCACTCGGCACTCTTCGTGCCGAAGGTTTCTGCAAGCGGGGTGCCGTTGATGAGCAATTGGAATTTGCCGGGCGTTCCGGGCGCTTTCCACGGCGCGACCCAATCCTTCGTGCGGACGTAGACGTGATACGTCCCCGCGGCGGGGAGCGTGACGGTCGTCGCCGCGTCCTTGACGGGAATGCCCAGGCCGTGCGCGAGCAGATAGGGCGAGCCCATCTCCTCGATGAACTGCGTATCGAGCGTCCACCCGCCGAGATCGGCGAAGTTCTCCGTCTCGATCAGCACGCCGGCCGCGCGAGCCGGGGCGGCGGCGGCCATGACGCCGATCAGAACCAACATCGCAACAAGAACCGCGTGGAATTTTTTCATATTGTCACCGTTTGAGATTATCGCGGCCCACAACCGCCGCGGCGAGCAGAAAGACGCGTAAACGGCGAATTTATTGCAGACGTTGGTCCCTGTACCGATCGCCTGCAACTCTCAGATGCGACTCCTCCATTCGTCGGGATCGCGGAAACAATGAAAGACCGCAATGACGACAATGGGCGATGATGCGGCAACATAAAACGCGCCAAACGGAAAACGCTTGACCAAGGCACGGCGCAGACCGGGGTCGACCTCGGTGTACGCCAAAGGATTGCGGGCGATGCGGTCAAACGCATCTTCGACCGACGCAAGAAACTCGTCCCCCAGGCCGGGACGATGATCTTCATACCACAGCACCGCCTCCATCAGGTCCGACTCGGCCAACGGCTCCAACTTCACGGACCGCGTCATTTCCGCTCTTTCAATCGCGCCTTCAATCTCGCCCTGACATCCTCCCAACTCGAACCCGCGTCGGGGTTGGCCTTGTACTGATCATACCTCCGGCGGATCTCACGCATCTGCGCATCAGTGACCGGCACACGCTCCGGCGACGCGGCAATGCTGTCCCAGATGTCCTCAACCAGCAGGATCCGCTCAGCAACACTCAAGCGGTCTATGCCCAAGGATTCAAGAATCGGAGACATGATGCGCTCCTTCAGAGATCACACTCAGCATATCGTCCACGCCACCGCCGCTCCACACAACAAACTCGGGATTCCCCGGGCATTCACGGCAAAAACGCGAACGCGCCCAGGTCCGGCGCATCGCTCGCCGGGCGTCGCTGCGGGCCGCGGGCCGGGTCATACTGCCATGTGAGCGGCGGATCGCATTCGGGGGAGCCGGGCGTGCGCGGGATCTGGAGCTGCGCGACGGGCAGACCGGCGTGGGTGAGCATCTCGACGGGGCAGGCGATGCGATAGTCGCGCTTCTCGCAGTTGGCAAAGACGGTGACGGGGCCGAGCGCGACGTTGCTGGTGCGCAGATCGATGCCCGTGTCCGCCACGCTGTCGGCAAACGCTGCGCTGAGCCAATTGTTCCTGCCGGTCACGCGGCGGAGATCGGGACCCTTGGCGAGGACCTGGTCATTCACCTTGGCTCCGCCATCGTGGATGATGTTGCCGACGAGGTTCGCGCTGACATTAGGCGTCGAGAGCGTGATGACGGGTGTGATGAAGGGCGTGATGATCGTGTTGTGAATCAGGTGCAGCGTGCCGGTGCGCGAGCCGCCGACGTCCTGGCCGAAGTGGATCACGGCGCGGTTGCCCTCGCAGTCGGGGGCCTTGGCGATGACGCAGCCGAGGATGACCGCATCGGAGTTCGGCTCAGCGGTCTCGGGGCCATCGACGAGATCGAGCTCGCGATTCGCCGAGTCGTGGATCCAGGAGTATTCGACGCGCGTGAAATGTGCCCGGCTTTTGAGATTGTTGCCGGTGATCGAATCGTGGATGTCGCAGAAGCGGACCGTGACACTCGTGCCAGCGAGGTAGAGATTGTGGTTGTAGCCGGGGTCGCGCGTGTCGCCGTTGTGGTGGATCGCGCATCGTTCGATGAGCTGATTGACAGCCGAGTCGAGCTTGCCGGTGCCGCTGGACATGATGCCCATGTTGTTGTCGTGGATGTCGCAGTCGCGGATGGTGATGTTGTCCGCCTGGACGATGCGGACGCCGGCGCCGTTGTGCGAATCATTCGAGGCACCGGCGATGTCGAAGCCCTCGACGGTGCATCCGGACGCGGCGGGGTTGAACTGGAAGATGGCGCGGGGCACGGACCCGACGCCGGTGTAGTTGAAACCCTTGCCGGAAAGTTTGACGCGGGGCTGGCCCTCGGCGCGATCGGCGCGGAAGGTCAGTCGGGGTTGCGTGACGAAGATGGCGGCGGCGTAATACGGATCGCCATTGGCGAGCGGCGAGACGAGGATGAGGTCGCCGGGCTTGGCGGCGGCGTTGGCTTTTTGGATCGTGGGGTACTTTTTACCCGGGCCGACGGCGAGGGTGTCGGCGACGGCGAGGTTGCCTGTCGTCACGAGTGAAACAGTCGCGAGGCACACGAGGAAGCATTTCATCGCAAATCTCCTGCCCAAAGTCACGGAAAACCGCCGCACGGCCACACCGGAAGATGGGGGCACGTTACCACCATGCGGTCAGAGGCACAACGATTTTGTGGCGTGTTTATTTCGCATCCCGGTAAAGACGTCGCCGGGGCGGGTTTTGTTCAAATCCGGCCGGGGATTTCATGGTGAATCAATAATCCACGTCCGGGGTTTCCCCCGTTTAGCGACCGGGCTCGCCCTGTTTGGCAGCCCTCCACGCACGGTGCCGCCCCCTGACAAAAAAGCACAAGGCAGCGATTGCGGTGCACAGGATCAAATTCAAAAAATCCCATCTCTCCCACCAGAACATGTCGGCGCCGACCATCGCGGTCGTGATGGGGACCACGACATACCGCCACAATCCGTCCCGCTCGGTGGCGCGGCCAAAGAATTCCAGGTAGATATGGACAGTAACGAAGAACACCATCGGCAACATCAACGCTGTAATCGTGGTCCACATCAATGCGGCCTCTGCCGCCAATTCTCTCAACTGTAACTGCGATAGTTTGCGATGGGTTTCCTTATCGAATTCTTCCAAGGCGACTTTTGATACTCCGGTCTGTTCAAGCGTCTCTCGGTCTCCCTCCCGTTGGTGAATGAGCGTCTGTAGCTGGCGATGTTCCGATGCGCCACCAATCAACAGTTCCCGATGCAAGTCCGGTGCGATTTGGCCAAGCACCAACGGGCTCAACAGAAACCCCGCAACTACGCCGCCAAGAAATCGCCACGTGCCTAGTCGATATGCAGCCAAGCAGCCGAGACCGCCCAACACCCAGAGCGTCAGGAATAGCACTAGTACGTTGACATAGGGCGCAAGCGACATGCCCTTACCCTACCCGCCGATCCCCACGCGTCCAAACCGCTGGCAACTTCCGCTCATCGCCGATACCATCGCTCCGCCGCCTTTCGGCACGGAAATACGCCTGATGCCCCGCAAAATCGCTGTGAATCCCGGGATCGCCGCCCTGCTCCTGCTCACCCTCGCGCTCGGCGGGTGCTCGCTGCCCGGGTCCATCGTCATGCCCGTCGCCGAGATCGCCGCGGTCCGCTGCGTCGAGCGCGGCCCGGCGGCCAACCGTTATCAAATCCTCCTGACCATCACGAATCCCAACGACGTCGCCCTGCCCATCACCTCCGCGGATTACACGCTCACCATCGCCGACAAAAAATACCAGGGCGACACGCCCCCCAGCGCCACGCTCCCCGCCGCCGGCACCATCACCGTCTCCCTCCCCGCCGCCGTCCCCGCCACCGGCAACGAATTCACCGTCAAAGGTCACCTCGAAGTCCACCCCCCCGGCCAGATCAAACAAATCCTCTACGACCTCGGCGTTCCGATGCCGAAGCTGCGATTCGAGAACAAGGGCGTGATCGAGGATGTGAAACCGGAAACCGCGAAACCAGAGGTCAGCGGTCAGAAGTCAGAGGTCAGCGGGAAAAAATGACCGCCGACCACTGCCTCTGCCTTTCACTGAACTCTGATCTCTGACCTGTGACCTCTCTCTTCTCCCATGATCTCCCTCGTCTGCTTCGATCTCGGCGGCGTCCTCGTTCGCATCGTTGGCGGATGGGAGGAAGCGTGCCATCGCGCCGGCCTGCCCTATCACACCGCTGTCGTCGATCCGAAGACCCGCGAATCGCTCGTCGAGTGGAGCCACGCCTTCGAGGTCGGCCTGCTCACGCCAGTGCAGTTCGCCGGGAATGTCGCCACGGTCACGCCCTACACCCCCGCCGAGGTCGCGGCGATCATCGACGCCTGGCTAATCGACATGTACGCCGGCGCCGCCGAGTTGCTCGATCGGTTGCACGGCGCGGGCGTCCGCACCGCCGTGCTGTCGAACACCAACGCGCAGCACTGGGTCCACCTCGACGGCCGGGGCGTCTACTCGCCGCTCGCTTCGATCCCCCAGCGTTTCGCGTCGCACCTGATCCGCGCCCGCAAACCCAACGCCGCAGCCTTCGAGCATGTCGAGGCCGCGACGGGCGTCGATCCGCGTCAGATCCTCTACTTCGACGACCTCGAAGCCAACGTCACCGCCGCAGCGCTCCAGCTCTGGCAAACCGCCCACATCGACCCGACCCGCGACACCGCCCCGCAGATCGAAAAACACCTCCGCCGACACGGAGTGATCTGAGGGGAGAATTAACCGCGAAGGCGCGAAGGACGCGAAGAAGAATATTGAACCACCAAGGCACCAAGGGCACCAAGGAAGACAGGATGTATGGATTTAACTCAAAAAAAGCCTTTGAATCATCGCCTTCCTTGGTGTCCTTTGTGCCTTGGTGGTTAAATCTCTCCATCCCCTCTTCTTCGCGTCCTTCGCGCCTTCGCGGTTAAAATTCCCCCGCAAATTCGTGTAATATGTCCGTTTCCGATCCCACACCGAGCATGACCCGAATATGACCACTCTCGACACCTCCGTCACCAGTTCCGCGTATCAGCGTGCCCGCGTTTGGCGCGTCGAAGTCCGTCCCGCTCTCGTCAACGACGATCCGCTGGGCGCGTCCGTGCTGCACGAGGCGGCCGACCTCAAGCTCGCCGCCGGTCTCCAGCAGGTGCGCACCGCCAAGGTCTATCTCATCCAGGGCACGCTCGATCAGGACGCCGTCCAGCGCATCGCCGCGCAGCTCCTGGCCGATCCCGTCAATCAGGATTGGCGGCTCGGCGCGACGCCGCGAGAGGAATCCGCCGCACTCATTGAGGTCCACTATCTGCCCGGTGTGATGGACCCCGTCGCGCTCTCCACACAGGACGCCATCGCCGAGATCACCGGCGGTCAGGTCGAGGTCCGCACGGGCACGCGCTACGAGTTCGTCGGCGCGACCGCCGAGGAAGCAAAGCTCATCGCCACGCGGCTCCTTGCCAATCCCGTCATCCAATCCATCAGCGACCTGCCCGAGTGGCCGCAGCATTTCGCCGAGGGCCACGCCGTGCCGTTCAAGTTGTCGCACGTCGCGATCCGCGATCTCGATGAGGCGGCCCTCATCAAGATGAGCCGCGAGTCCCACCTCTTCCTCTCGCTCGACGAGATGAAGGCGATCCAGGATTATTTCCGCTCCCTGCAGCGCGACCCGACGGACGTCGAGCTCGAAACGCTCGCACAGACGTGGTCCGAACACTGCGTTCACAAGACGCTCAAGGCGACGATCAGCTACACCGAAAATGCGCAGGCCGGCGCCCGCGCTCCGATGCTCAAGGACTTCGCCGACCGCCCCGGTCACCGCATCGAGGGTGAGACGCTCATCATCGACAACCTCCTCAAGTCGACAATCGCCGCCGCGACTAAAAAGCTCATGGCCGACGGCGTGGACTGGTGCGTCAGTGTCTTCGTCGACAACGCCGGCGTGATCCGCTTCGATGATGTGGACGCCGTCACCTTCAAGGTCGAAACCCACAACCACCCCAGCGCCATCGAGCCCTACGGCGGAGCGGCCACCGGCATCGGCGGCTGCATCCGCGACACCATGGGCACCGGCCTCGCCGCAAAACCCATCGCCAACACCGACATCTTCTGCGTCGCCAACCCCGACTTCCCCTACGACGATCTCCCGGCCGGCGTCATCCATCCCCGGCGCGTCCTCAAGCAGGTCGTCGCCGGTGTCCGCGACTACGGCAACCGCATGGGCATCCCGACCGTCAACGGCACCGTCTACTTCGACGACCGCTACCTCGGCAACCCGCTCGTGTTCGCCGGCAGCGTCGGACTCCTCCCGCTGGACAAGGCTTTCGGTAAGACGATGCCCGGCGACCGCATCATTGCGCTCGGCGGGCGCACCGGCCGCGATGGGATTCACGGCGCGACCTTCAGCTCCGCGGAACTGACCGACACGCATGCCGATGAGTTCTCGCATGCCGTGCAGATCGGCAACGCGATCACACAGAAAAAGGCGCTCGACGTCCTGCTGCAGGCCCGCGACCACGCCAGCGGCACGCTCTACTCCGCCATCACCGACTGCGGCGCCGGCGGGTTCTCGTCGGCCATCGGCGAAATGGGCTCGAAGCTCGGCGCGAATGTGAACCTCGAAAACGCCCCGCTGAAATACGCCGGCCTGACCTACACCGAGATCTGGATCAGCGAAGCCCAGGAGCGCATGGTCCTCGCCGTCCCGCCGCAGAATGTCGACACGCTCCGCAAGCTCTGCGAATCCGAGGACGTCGAGATGTGCGACCTCGGCCACTTCGGCACGGAAAACGCCGACCTCATCCTCAATTTCCACGGCAATGAAGTCGCCCGCCTCTCGATGCACTTCATCCATGAGGGCATCCCGCAACCGACGCGCAGCGCTGAATGGTCCGGCGCTCCCACGTTTAGCCGCGACCCGCAGCGGTCCTCCGCGCAGGGGAGCGCTTCCCCCACCGACATCAGCGCCCTCCTCACCTCGCTACTCTCTCACCCGAACATCGCCTCCAAACACTGGATCATCCGCCAATACGATCACGAAGTGCAGGGCGGTTCGGTCGTCAAGCCGCTCACTGGCGCCCAGGGCGATGGCCCCAGCGACGCCGCCGTCATCCGCCCCAAGCTCGATTCGCAAAAGGGCATCTCGCTCTCGAATGGCCTGGCCACCGCGCTCGGCGATGTCGATCCCTATTGGATGACGCTCGCCGCGATCGATGAGGCCGTGCGCAATGCCGTGTGCGTCGGCGCCCGCCCCGACCGCATCGCCATCCTCGACAATTTCTGCTGGCCCAAGTGCGACCTCCCTCACAACCTCGGCTCCCTCGTCCGCGCCGCCGAGGCCTGCTACGACGGAGCACTCGCCTACCGCACCCCCTTCATCTCCGGCAAAGACTCGCTCAACAACCAGTTCACCAAGGACAACGGCGAGGTCATCGCGATCCCGCCCACGCTCCTCGTCAGCGCGATCGGCGTCCTCGACGACGTCACCCGCTGCGTCACCATGGACGCCAAAGCCGCGGGGAACATGCTGCTGCAGGTGGGTCTCACCACGCCACACATGGGCGCATCGCACCTCCAAAAAGTTTGTGGCGACGCTTGCGCGTCCGCTTCTCCCGCCTCCGAAATCCCCCGCGTCAACCTCGAAACCGCCCCGCGAAACCTCGCCGCCATCGCCAACCTCATGATCGCCGGCCTCGTCCGCTCCGCACACGACTGCTCCGAAGGCGGCCTCCTCGTCGCCGCGGCGGAGATGAGCTTCGCCGGCCGCCTCGGCCTCGATCTCGATCTCGCCGGCGTCCCGCGCCAGGCCGACCTGCCGACGCTCGCCGCCTGCTTCGCCGAGACACCGACGCGCATCCTCCTCGAAGTCACGCCGCAGAACTTCGACCAGGTCACCCGCCGCCTCCGCCAGCTCAACGTCCCCTTCGGCCACGTCGGCACCTTCAACGCCACCAACAAACTCACCCTCCGCGACGGCTCCCGCAAAACGCTGGCCGACGTCGCGATCACCGATCTCCTCGCCGCCTGGCTCAAGCCGCTCGACTGGTAAAACGGAAGAACAGAAGAAGGATTAACCGCGAAGGCGCGAAGGGCGCGAAGAAGAAAAGATTTTTGAGATTTAGATCCTAAGCTTTTTTCTTCTTCGCGTCCTTCGCGCCTTCGCGGTTAAAATGATCCCTGCATGAAACCTAAAACCCTCATCCTCCGCACCGCCGGCACCAACTGCGACGCCGAACTCGCGCACGCCTTTGAGCTGGCCGGCGCGACCGCGCAGACTCTGCACATCAATCAGCTCATCGAGTCGCCCGAAGCCCTCGAACAGTTCGACATCCTCGGCCTGCCCGGCGGTTTCTCCTACGGCGACGACATCGCCAGCGGAAAAATCTTCGCCACCCGCTTGCGCCTCCGCCTCTATCCCGCCCTCCGCCGATTCATCACCGAGGGCCACCCCGTCATCGGCATCTGCAACGGGTTCCAGCTCCTCACCAAAGCCGGCCTGCTCCCCGGCTTCGAACTCCCCGAGGATCGCGCCCCCGAGCTCGTCGCCACGCTCGCCGACAATGAGTCGTGCCGCTTCATCGACCGCTGGGTCGGCGTCGCCGCGAATCCGCAATCCGTCTGCATCTGGACGCGAGGCCTGGAAATTTTCGACCTACCCATCGCGCACGGCGAGGGCCGATTTGTCGCCGCCCCGGAAGTGCTCGACCGCCTCGAAGCCGCGGGACAGATCGCCCTGCGCTACACGACCAACCCCAACGGCTCCCAGCGCGACATCGCCGGCGTCTGCGACCCGACCGGCCTCGTGTTCGGCCTGATGCCCCACCCCGAACGCTTCACGCACCTCACCCAGCACCCGCAGTGGACGCGCGGCTCCATCACCGCCGCCGCCGGCCTCAAATTCTTCCAGAACGCCGTCGCTCACGTCACCGAACGCGCCACCGCCACCGCGTGAAAATAGAGGTCAGCGGTCAGAAGTCAGAGGTCAGCGGGAACGCCGCCATGCAACATCCCACTCCCGCAACCCTCGGCTCGTCGCATCACTGCCCGACCTGCGCCGCCGCCGTCGAACCGCACTCCGCCGCGACCCCCGAGGATTCCCTCTGTCCGCGCTGCGCCCTGCTCCTCAAGCAGTTCCGCTTCAGCCTCGCCCTCCGCTCCGGCGGCCACGCCCCCTCCTTCATGCTCAGCACGCCCTGGCGCGAAATCGCCCGCGATTCCGTCGCCGTCGTCGAAACCGTCCTCGAACTCGAAGACCAACTCGGCTTCGCCGTCCCCGATGAAGAGATCCTCGAACTGAGCACCGTCGGCGACGTGCTCCAATACTTCGCGAAGCTGCGCAGGCCCGGAGGATAATCGGATGTTCAATCCGCAAATCAATTCCATCATCTCCGAAGTCGACGCGCTGCGTCACACCGTCGACGACCACTGGCAGATCCCCGCCGATGAGGCGCTGGTCATCGCGCAGCTCGCCCGCCTCGGGCGCTGCCGCTCCATCTGCGAGATCGGTACGAGCTACGGCTTCTCCACGCTCCACCTCGCCGCCGCCACCGCCGAACTCGGCGGCCACGTGCACACCTTCGACATCGAACCCCGCAAGACCGCCGCCGCCCGCGACCATCTCACCCGCGCCGGCGTGATCAATTCCGTCACGCTCCACACCGGCCCCGCGCAACAGCTCTTACCCACACTCAAGCCCGCCGCCCCATTCGATTTCGTCTTCATTGACGCGTGGAAGGACCAATCTCCCCAATACCTCGCCGCCGTAACCCCGCACCTCGCCCCGCGTGCGGTGCTCATCACCGACAACACCACCACGCACGCCTCCGAGCTCGCCGACTTCATCAAGCAACTCCGCGCCCTACCCGGCGCCAAATCCTGCGACGTCCCCGTCGGCAACGGTTTTGAGTTGACGATTCTTGGGTAATCCGAGCCGTATCGTGGCCTCATTCATTTTCAGTGACAGTTTCTCCACATGGCCGTATTCTGTCAGGCAAGTGCGCTGGAAACTGTAAAATGTCCCCGTACGACACAAAGGCAATCCCCAACATGGATTGCTCTGTCACCAGATGGGCAAATGGCAAAGGATTAGCCGATGAAACGCCGCAATCTGGAACAACATCTACGATCGCACGGATGCGATTTCGATCACCACGGCGGCAATCACGATATTTGGATTAATTTGGAAACCGGGGCGGATGCCGCGATTCCTCGACATCGTGAAATCAAAACCGGAACCGCGAGGGCAATCTGCAAACAGCTTGACGTGCCTCCGCCTTTGGGAGCCTGATCAACCCGCAACGCGGGTTCGAGATTTTTTGGCGCGCTTCGCGCGCGACACCGCAAGTGCCTTCATCGCATCACGAGCCATGGCAAACGCCTCGGGAACGGTTTCCGCCTCGGTGATCAACGCCGGATCCATTGGTGAAGTGACTACAAACCCGCCCTCTTTCGCGGGCCGGAGCGTGAGCAACAGATTGCCATCACTGACTGTGTAGGTCTTGGCCATGAATCAATTATCGGCAGTTGACGGTGGATTATCAATACGACCTATTTACCCGCAGAATCCTCTAAATCCCCAAAAGCCTGTCTCCGTACTTCCTCCCACGAAATCGGCTTCACCTTTCCAGATTCGACCTCTTCAATTCGACGCGAAATCATTGCCTGCCATTCTGGATCAGATTCGTGCGGCAAATCTCCTATGACGCTTTGCATCAGGACGTCGGCGATAATCTCGCGTTCGTCATTGGACAGTTTCATGGCTTCTTGCAGTATTTGATCGACGCGCTCACTCATGGCGATATTGTCCGTGCGAGTGTTTGCTGAATCAAGTCATTTCATCCTCACCACGATCTTTCCCATCACCTTGCCGCTCTCCTGCTCCGTGTGGGCGGCGGGGAGGTCTTCGAGTTGGATCGTCTTGTGGATGTGCACGGTGAGCTTCCCGGCGTCCACGAGTTCCGCGGCGGTGCGCAGGATGTCGCCCTGTTTCTCGGGGCGGATGCCGTTGACGGTCGACGCGCCCATGAATTCGCAGTGCAGCGTCGCGTTCTTGCGGAAGAGGGCGGGGACGATGCGCTTGTTCTCGTTGTAGACGATGGTGACGATTCGGCCATTGATCGCGACGCAGTCGAGGCACTTGTCGAAGACCGGGTCGCCGACCGTGTCGAAGACGACAGGGCAGAGCTTGCCATCGGTGAGCTTCTTCACGGCCTCGACGAAGTCCTCCTTCGAGTGATCGATGACGACGTCCGCGCCGAGCTTCTTGCAGAGCGCGATCGTCTCGGGCCGGCTGGCGGTGGTGATCACGCGGCAGCCGGTGTTTTTGGCGAGCTGAATCGCGAGGTGCCCGACGCCACCGCCGCCGGCCTGGATGAGGACGGTCTCGCCGGCGTGCATCTGGGCGCGCTCGTGGAGCGCTTCCCACGCGGTGACCGTCGCCAGCGGCAGCGCGGCGGCGTGCACGTGATCGATGCTGCGTGGCTTGGGCGCGGCGGTGCGCCAGTCCACCGCGACGAACTCGGCGTGAGCGCCGGGGCGCGCAAGATTCGGCGTGGCGTACACGGCATCGCCGATCTTGAAGCCGTCGGCCTGATCGCCCAACGCGGCGACAATGCCGCTGACGTCGTAGCCGGGCGTCTGCGGGAATGGCTTGGGCCCGTGCATGCCGCGGCGGATTTTCGTGTCGACGGGATTCAATCCCGCCGCGTGAACTTCGATGAGCAGATCGAGCGGCCCGGGCACGGGCTTGGGGACGTCGGTGAGCTTGAGGACCTCGGGGGAGCCGAATTCGGTGAACGTCATGGCGCGCATGGTCTGAATCTCCGGTGATGTCCGCGGATTGTACAATCACGCCATGAGCGGACCCACATCCTTTCGATTCTCGCAGCGAGCAGCCCGGACCACCGAGGCGCCGATCAGCTACCTCATGGCCCAAGCGGTGAGCAATCCTAAGCTCATCTCCCTGGCCGCCGGGCTCGTCGATTACGACACGCTCCCGGCGAGTGAGACGGCGGCGCTCCTCGGAAAGATCCTCGCCGACCCCGCGATGGCGCCCAAGGCTCTGCAATACGGCACGACGCAGGGGCTGGCCGATCTCCGCCGCATGCTGCTGGAGCACATGGCGAAACTCGACGGCGTCGCGACCGATGAACTCGGGGCATCACCGGATGATGTCCTCATCACCACCGGCTCGCAGCAATTGCTATTCACCATCACCGACACGCTCGTGGATGCCGGGGACATTGTGATCACAGAGTGGCCGAGCTATTTCGTGTACACGGGAATGCTGCGCAGCATGGGCGCGGAGGTGCGCTGCGTCGAGATGGACGAGGGCGGGATGATCCCCGCGCAGCTCGAGACGCTGCTCGCCTCGATCGCGCGGCAGGGCGGGCTCAGCCGGGTGAAGATCGTCTACACCTGTGATTACCATCAGAACCCGACGGGCATCACGCTCGCGCAGGAGCGGAAGCCGCAGATATTGGAGATCGTGCAGCGCTTTTCCGCGGATCACCGCATCCTGCTCATGGAGGACGCGGCGTACCGGGAATTGAATTATCCGCTGGACACAGCGGGGAAAACGCGACCGGCGGTCGCGGCTTCACAGCGGACCATCAAATCCTACGACACCGAGAATCAGCACGTCGCGCTGCTGCAGACTTTCAGCAAACCCTTCGCTCCGGGCCTCAAGACGGGTTACGGCCTGCTGCCGCGCGATCTCGTCGAGCCCGTCGCGCTGCAAAAAGGCGCGCAGGACTTCGGCTCGAACAACCTCTCGCAGCATCTTCTGCTGGCTGCGATGCGCGAGGGCGTCTACACGCAGCACGTCGGCGTGCTCTGCAGACAGTACGCTCTGAAGCGCGATGCGATGCTCGCGGCGCTCAAGCAACACCTCGGCGACTTCGAGCCCGGCGCGACGCGCTGGACGAAACCAACCGGCGGGCTCTACGTGTGGCTCACGCTGCCGGAGCGCTTCGACACGGGCCGCGAGGGTGCGCTGTTCGGCAGGTCGCTGGCGGAGGGCGTGATCTATGTGCCGGGGATTTACTGCTACCCGCAAGACGCGGCGCGGACGGTGCCGCGCAACTCGATGCGATTGAGCTTCGGCGTGGCGAGCGTGGAGCAGATCCACGAGGGCATCGCGCGACTCGCCAAAGCCATCAAGACGACTTGATCGCTAATTCTTTTGTCAGCGCCACCGCCAGGCGCTCGTACTGCGCTTCGCTGTTGTACGCCTGCGCCGCGATACGGATGAGGCGATGAGGATATTTGGGCCAGAAGTACGTGGGGACTTCGATGCGGTGGTTGTTGAGCAGGCGGGTGTGGAGGTCGTGCGATGGCGTCGGTTGCGTGGTTGTATCCATCGCGTAGGCCAGAGCGCGGGTTTCATCGGGGAGCGGGACGGCGGCGATGGAGCCGATCATTTCGGGCGGGCAGGGGGCGGGGACGCTCAGCGCGTGGCAGAGGATTTCGCGGCCGCACAGGGCGAGGTTGTGGTTGTGCGCCATGAGCGACGGGATCCCGCCGGGCAGAAGCGATTCGAGGAAATCGATCGCATCGGCGACGGCGAACCAGGGGGAGAAGTCGATGGTGCCGGGCCAATCAAACTCGGCGTGGAATCGCGATTCGCCGGGGAGCGGGACGGTGGCGTTGTGGCTGATGACAGCGGGACGGATCGCATGCTGCCGATCGCGGCGGACGTGGAGCAGGGCTGCGCCGATCGGTGTGCAGAGCCACTTGTGACAGTTGCCGGTGTAATACGTCGCGCCGAGCTGATCGAGGTTGAGCGGGATCATGCCTGGGGCGTGGGCGCCGTCGATAAGCGAATCGATGCCGCGCTTATTAAGCTCGGCGACGATGGGCGCGACGGGCAGGATGATGCCGGTCGGGCTCGTCACGTGGTCGAGCATGACGAGTTTCGTGCGGGGCGAGACGGCGGCGAGAACGGCATCGATCACCTGCTGCGGCGAATGGATCGGGAACGGGAATTGAGCGGTGACGACCTTCGCCTCGGCGCGCTCCGCCGCGTAGCGCAGCGCGTTGTCGCAGGCGCCGTAGGCATGATTCGTCGTGAGCAGCTCGTCACCGGGGCCAAACGGCAGCGAGCGGACGACGGCATTGACGGCCTCGGTGGCGTTGCGGACGAAGACGAGGTCGCGCGGATCGGCGCCGATGAACACGGCGAGCCTGCGGCGTGAACGGTCGATCAGCGCGGGGCGCTCGCGCGTGAGGAACCGCACGGGTTCGGCGGCGAAGGCGAGTTGGTAGCGCTGCTGGGCCTCGAAGACGGCGCGGGGCATGGAGCCGAACGAGCCGTGGTTGAGGAAGTCGATGGCGGGGTCGTGGAGCCAGTGGGCGGCGAGGTTCATGGGCGGGATTGTCGGCGGAGTGCGGCGGATTGGCCAGTGGGCAGCACAGAATCACGGCCGTGGTGTGAATACTGCGAGATGTGGGTGATTGTGTTTGCCCGCGAAGCCGCAAGCGGCGAGGCAGGATTACGCACGGTCGATGGTTGCCAGGGTCGGCACGCGGGTCGCTTCGCCGGGGACGTTGGCGAGGGTGAAATTGAACTCGGCGACATCGGTGTCGTCGGCATGGGCGACGTGAAGCTGCGGGTGCTGACGGAGATCGAGCATCGTGGCGCCGAGGTCATGCGCAGCGTCGCGGAGATACTCCGGGTCGTCGATGATCTGCACGATGGGGCGGCAGGGATCATCGGGGTTGTGATCGATGGGCGTGGCCCAGCGTTCATCGGAGAGGCGGATGATCGTGCCCGGCGCGTAGGGCGGAACGCAGGCGAGGAACGTGCGGAGCACGGCGGGATCAAACCAGCGCATGCGCGACGGCTGCAGCATCTGCGCGATGGCGCGGACAGCGGGGATATGCTCACCGGTCGGGCTCTGGCGGAGCGCGGCGAACTCGGCGGCGACTGCGGCGATGCGTGCGAAGATGTGGATCGACTCACCGGAAAAACGGGAGACGCGGCCATCGGGGCCGACGGTGTCGGGGAAGCCCGAGCCGTCGTAGTGCTGATGGTGATGGAGGATGACGACGGCGGCGGTAGGCGAGACTTCGCCGCGGACGAGACGGTAGCCGAGCTCGGGGTGCGTGCGATACTCGGGATCGAGCTGGTCGCCGGTTTCGCGATACTTTTTGAGGACCTCGGGCGGGAGCTTGAGCAGGCCGATGTCGTGGAGCATCGCGCCGAGGCCGAGGCTCGTCACTTCGCGCGCCAGATGCGGCGGGAGCCGCTTGCGCTGACGGACGAGATAGCCTTCCATCTTCATGCCGATGAGCAGCGAGAGGTAGCAGACGGTGGAGCTCTGCTGCACCATGCCGTTTTCGTGAGCGGCGGAATCATCGAGGAGGATCGCGGCGGCGGGGTTGGTGAGCAGGGACTCGATGAGAGCGCTGAGGTCCTGCATGTACTGGCGGTAGGGAAGGCGTGCGACGGTTTCCTTCTGCACCTGTCCGATCGCGGCTTCGAGCTTGCGGGCCATCTCGGCGCGGCGTTCGAGGACGGCGGGGTCGATGAATTGATCGAGCGCATCGAGGCCGGGGTAACGGATCCAGACGTCGCGAATGCCCATGGACTTGATGCGCGCGATCACCGCGTCCTCCAGGGCGTAGCCGCTGAGCAGCAGGCGATGGCCGGGGACCTTCGGATTGGCGACCGGCAGGGCGAGCTGCATACCGGCCTTGGCTTCGGCGATGGGGACACGGAGCACGCGCGCGATCTCCATGGGCGGATTTCGGTCCGCCTGTAGGGGTTACATCGGCTGGATGGGGGAGCGACTTGGGGCCGGTAACTGATTCGGGCCTCAAGTCGCGCTCTTGATATTCACCCACGTATGCACATGCGGCGAACCTCTGAAGTACCACACCATATTCGGACTCTCGAGCTGCCAGACGTCCCACACGCCATCATTGCCGATGTCCATGTTCTTGTAGAACGCCATGTGCAGGCTGTCCACGCCGCCGGCCGCGTCGATCAGCTTCATCGACTCGGCGACGTCCGCAGCCCTGAACGGCGCGAGGAGATCGGCGAGCGTTTTGCGCACGAGGTCCTTCTGGTCCGCTGCGAGGTCGGAGCACGGCACGCCGGTCAGCTCCGCCTTGCTGTGCAGCTTCACCGTCTCGGTGTGATTCTCCTTGCGGGAGTCGTCGCCCAGCGCGAGCTCGCGCTGCTTGCCGTCGAGCGATTTGAAAACCTCGTTGGCGGCGAGCGCCTGATACCAGTAGATATTGCCGGGGTGGTCGGCCTTCTCGTTGAAACCCGCGGCGGCGTGGCCGTAGAAGATCGGCCCGCCGAACGCCGCGCCGGCGACCGAATCGCCATCGCAGCGGCGCGTGACGTGACGACCCGTGAAGACGAACTCGAACTTCGTCGGCGGCGCGAAACCCTGCGCGCCCTCCGGCACTGCATTGGCCCCTGGCTCGCCGAAGAGAGCGACCGCGCACCCGCCGAAGCCGCCGTCGTCCTCGTTGTCGTGCTCGACCTGCTCGAGCACCTTCTTGGCGTACTGCTCGCTGTGCAGGCCAATGAAGATCTGCTTGACGAGGTCCTGCTGATCCGCGGTGAGGAACTTGCCGACGGTGGGTTTGACGATATGCCAGTTGTTGTCGACTTTTCCGCGCAGAGGATGATCGAACGGGAAACAGATCGCCTTGCGCTGCTCTTCGCTGAGGCTCTTGTAGAGCTGCACGACGAGCGTCTCGCTGGTCGTCACCGCGGGCTTCGCATCGGCGCCGAGCACACGCATCGCCCCGCCGCCCAGCACGCCCGCCCCGGCGCCGGCCACCGCGGCGGCGGCGAGAAACCTGCGGCGCGAAAGCGACATCTCACCACAATCAGAACAGGGACGCGAAGGATTCTGCGGCGTGCTCATGGCGGCGCTCCGGTGCGTGGGGTGGTTGGGCGTGTTCGATAAGCATAGCACGCGCCGCCAGACCGATGCACAGATTTTTCACGCCTCCGGCTTCGCGTTGAACGTGAAGAGCTGCTTGTAGTAACCCCGGTACGACCAGACCAGGAAGAGTTCCACCGTCACGAGGACCATCGCGACTATTTCGCCCTCGGGTGCGAGGAACGTGTGGAACAGGAAAATATTGACGATGACCGGCGCGATGATCACCAGCGCCAAGGGAACGAATCGGCCGACCAGAAGCAGCAGCCCCGCGGCCAGCTGCGTCCCGGCGACGAGCTTCATCATGTAGCCCGTGTTGATCATCGCCGTGATGAACTCGGGCATCGGCTCCTTGGGCGGCGGGACGAAATTGAAGAACCCGTTGAGCCCCGCGAAAACGAACAACGCCCCCATCAGCACCCGCAGGCCGATGGTCAGGTATTTCAGAAGCTTGGTCATGGTGTGTCCCTTTGCAATTTCGTGATCCCGGACGCCGTGGCCCCATTGTCATTGTGCAAATCGTATTTTGCAATTTGCCCGGGCGGGGAGCATCAGCGCCATGTTATGTTCAAGTGATCTGAAGGTGTGGAGAATCGACAACCTCTTCGATATGCTGTCAGTACAAGGAATCCCCCATGAAGTCCTACACCGCTGTGATCGAACGCTGCCCCGAAACCGGGCTCTACGTCGGCTATGTCCCCGGTTTCCCCGGCGCTCATTCGCAGGGCGAAACGCTCGACGAACTCCAGGAAAATCTCCAAGAGGTGATCGCGATGCTCCTGGAGGACGGCGAACCGAAAATCGACGGCGAATTCATCGGCACGCAAACCGTGAAAGTGGCGTGACGGATGGGAAGCCTTCCGGTCCTCAAGCCCCTCGAGGTTGTCCGATTACTTGTAGCGCGGGGTTTCGTCGAAGTACGCCAACGCGGATCGCACAAACAATTTCGTCACGCCGACGGCCGATGCACGACCCTTGCATTTCACAAGGGCCGCGACATCTCGCCGATCATGTTGCGTCAGATCGCACGGGACATCGGCGTGACCGCCGATGAGTTTGTGCGGACGCGATCCTGACGCTCAGACGATCTTGTCGATCTCCCAGCCGGCGCGGTAGGGCTTCGTGAGGAACTCATCCGCCTTCGCGCTGCTCGTCTTCACAGCCTTCGCGTCGAAGTCGATCTTGATGTTGCCGGCGCGGTGCGAGACGAGGCCGAGCAGGACCGATTGAGCGAGCGCGCCGGAGTATTCGAAATTGCACGTCGTCGGCGTCCCCTCCTTGCAGGCTTTGACCCACTCCGCGTGGTGGCCGATCGAGTTGGGGATGAACTCTTCGGGGGATTTGTAACCCTTGAACTGGTCCTCGGGCAGCAGCGAGTGCGTGCCGTAGTCGGCGATGAGCATGCCCTTGTCACCGATGAAGAGGATCTTGGAGCCTTTGTATTTATTGTTGTCGATGTTGTACTGCTTGTAGACATTGAAGGGCTTGCCGGGCGCGCCGTCGATCTGCGTGCCGAGGTGCCAGGTGACGGTCACCGCCCCGCGCTCGCCGACGGCGGCGTGGTGCATGTCCACCATGATGAGCTTGGGCGGGGTGTCGGCCTTGGGCTCGGGGGCGTAAGCCTGCACGGTCGCCGGCGTGCGCAGGCCCAGGGCCCAGTGCGGCAGGTCGCAGAAGTGGCAGCCCAGATCGCTGGTGCCGCCGCCGCCGAACGCCCACCAGTTGCGCCAGGTGAAGGGGTGGTAGATCTTCGCGTGGTAATCGGTGTCGGGCGCAGGGCCGAGCCAGAGCGGCCAGTTGAGCGAAGCGGGCGGCTGCTCCTTGGTGGCGGGGATGGGGAACCCGCTGAACGGGTTGCCGTAGAGATAGACGTGCACCTGTGCGATCGCGCCGATCGCGCCGCGCTGAATCTTCTCGACAACGCGCCGGTAATTATTTCCGGCGTGAATCTGCGTGCCCATCTGCGTGGCGAGCTTGTTGCGCTTCGCCAGGTCGATCATGAGCTGGATCTCGTGCACCGTGTGAGCCAGCGGTTTCTCGCAGTAGAGATGCTTGCCGAGCGCCATCGCGCGGAGGCCGGCCTGGGCGTGGTGATGATCCGGCGTGGCGACGACGACGGCGTCGATGTTCTTCTGCTCCTTCTCGAGCATCTGCCGGTAGTCGTCATAGCCGCGGCTGCCGGGGAAGTCTTTGAGCGCCTGGCCCAGTGAATTGGAATCGACGTCGGCGAAGGCGATGGAATTTTCACTGCGCAGGTTGTCGATGCTGAATCGCGCCTGGCTGGCGGTGCCGACGAACGCGATGTTCAGTTTGCTATTGGCGGACGCCGCGCGGACGAGGCGGGGCGAGAGGAGCGGGAGCGTCAGGCCGGCGACGCCGAGCGTTTTGATGAGCGTGCGACGCGAAAGGTTGCGGGGCATGGGGAGTTCCTGCGGAGTTGGGCGAAAGTTCGACGGGGCTTGGAATTGTATCGCGGCGGATGCGGGATCGGGAAACGCCGAGGGGAAAGTGCGGCCCGGGTTGAGTAAAATGGACGCCCGTCCGCGTGAATTCCTTGCAACCTGGCTACCCTTTGAGGCACCCCCATTTCCGGAGCGATTTCCATGAGGCGCACACTCCCCATCCTCGGCGTGACCTGCTTCGGCCTCCTCACCGCCAACCTCGCGATTGGCGAAACCCAGGCCCCTCCCCGCCGCCCCGGCTCCAAATCCTCCCAGCAGCAACAGCAGCCCGATGACCTGCAAATTCAGCCCGGGATCCCGCCCGGCCTCGTGATCCCCGGCCCGAACGCCGGCGGCAACAACGTCGTCGTGCACATGACGTCCGTCTCCAGCTTCTCCGACGGTCAGCACACCTTCACCACACGAAACACCAACGGCGACAAACACCTCACCATCAAAGACCGCGACGGAAAACAGATCTTCGATGGCCCCATCAACACGCCCGAGCAGCGCAAGGCCATCCCCGCCGACCTCGCCGCCAAGGTGCCCAACGCCGACGTGCAGCAAAACATCCGACTGAACGCACCCCAGAATCTCCCCCCGGAGATCCAGCAGAACCTCCAGCGCCAAATCCAGGACCTCAAGAAGCTCAACCCTGAACTTCAAAATCCCCAGCTCCTCGATCCCAAACTCCTCAAGCCCGGCACCGTCTCCTCCTCCACATTCTCCGACGGTCAGCACACCCTCACCACCACCGTGACCAACGGCAGCAAACATCTCCACGTCACAGATCACGACGGCAAACAAATTTTCGACGGCCCGATCGACACGCCCGAACAGCTCAAGGCTGTCCCCGCCGATGTCGCCGCGAAGATCCCCAAGGTCAATACCGCCGAGAATATCCAGCTCAGGGTCCAGCGTCTGCAAGATGAGGCCCATGACAGAATCGCCGCTGGCAAAGCCGCGGCCAACGCCAATGCGAATGCCAATTCCCCCGCCGCTGACGTCGCCGCCTCCAGCTTCGCCGATGAGCAGCACACAATGTCGCTCACCACGACCAACGGCTCCAAGCACCTCAACGTCAAAGATCACGACGGCAAACAGATCTTCGACGGCCCCATCGACACCCCCGAGCAGATCAAGGCACTGCCCGCCGACGTCGCCGCGAAGCTTCCGAAGCTCGAAGCCCAGCCGAAGCTCGAACTGCACATCGCCCCGGACGCCGATGAAGCACACGCTCAGCCGCCCGCCGCGAAGTGATCGGCGATCCCACAAACCTAAAACCCGGACGGCCTCCCGTCCGGGTTTTTTGTCGGCGCGGGAGTCGTTAGACTTCACGCATGATCAAACACATCTGCTGGATCGTGGTGCTCATGACAGCGGCGATGGCCGTGGCTGACGAACCGGTCCGCGTCACGCCGCCCGACAAGCTCGTCGTGCTGACGTTCGACGATTCGGTCGCGAGCCAGGCGACGTTCGTCGCGCCGCTGCTCAAGAAGATGGGGTTCGGCGCGACGTTCTTCATCACCGAGGGCTTCGAGTTCGCCGCGGACAAGGAGCATTACATGACGTGGGAGCAGATCAAAGCCCTCCATGAGGCGGGCTTCGAGGTCGGCAACCACACGCGGAACCACACCGGCGTCCCCGGGCAGAAGCCCGAGCAGATCAACGCGGACGTGGAGTACATCGAGAAGCAGTGCGAGGCCCACGGCATCCCCAGGCCGACGAGCTTCTGCTACCCCGGCTACCAAACCAGCGCGGCGGCGGTGAAGGTGCTTCGCGATCGCGGCTATAAATTCGCCCGCGCGGGCGGTGCGAAAGCGTTTGACCCGCTGCACGATGAACCGCTGACGATGCCGCAGGCTTTCGACTCGAAGCCCGGCTGCACGCTGGAACAATTTGCTGCGGCGGTGGCCGGCGCCAAAGACGGCAAGATCGCGGTGATCACGTTCCACGGCGTACCGGACATCAAGCACCCGTGGGTCACGACCGATCCGAAGCTGTTCGAGAAATTCATGCAGCACCTCAAGGACGAGCACTGCACGGTCATCGCGGTGCGCGACATAGCGAAGTATCTGCCGGTGAAGTGATGATCAATGACCCGCCGGCTTCCGCCTGCGGCTATGACGGAAATTCCTTGATAGCCGCAGGCG
>JAYVTU010000149.1:0-7878 GCA_043788485.1 Planctomycetota bacterium | reverse complement strand
ACTCCTTGGCCCGTGTCGGGCCGATTGGGGGTTGTGATGAACACCCAGAGTACGCCGCCTTTTTCACGATCTCATCCACAACTTTCGGTTATAGCCCATCTTTGGGATCAAATCATAGATAATTTTTCAAAGCACCTTTTCAATGGCACACTGATTCGGAGTAGCACTGCAAACGACTCGGGCGTAGAGAAAGCGCTTCGCGTGATGGCTCTCGAGCGCCGATTGGTTCGGCGTACGTTGTCGTCGATGTTGCTCGATTTGGTGTCGAAGGCGACGACAAAAACGATTACCCGTTCTATTATGGTCTCAAACGCGTCTGATGTTGCATATGTCTTCCATGTATTCCCAAATAAATATGAAACCCGACCAGGATATCGAGAAGTCCGCCGCGAATACCTTGGATGCTATTGCCTAGTGTTCGCCTCGAAGAATCGGAGGATTAAGACTGTAATTGGAATTTCAACGGAAGCGGGAACAAATCGCTGGAATCGTTCTGAGGATCTGGTGTATTTAGATACACGCTGTTGGACGCCAGAGATGGAGCATGAAGCCAAAGAGGTAGAACGCGATCTGGGTATTTGCAATCCAAAAAACATGAGACTCAATGAAATGAATGCGAAAGAATACCCAGTCGCCCCTCGGAAATCGATAAACGACGGTCGTAATTCTAAAATCGGACGAAACGACGTCTGTCCTTGCGGGAGCCGATTGAAATACAAACGGTGCTGTGGGCGGTAAAATTGTGCTGCGCAAACGGCCTGTTTCATGGTTATTGATCGCCACGGTGTTAATTGACGTGCGGTAAGGCTCCGCTCCCCCACCCCGCGCCCTTGTCGGCACGCGGGATCATGGGATGCGTGATTCCAAGGCTCTTTTCGCCGCGGCCTCCCCGGGGGCGCGGGCGGTTCGGCGTACGGCGTCTTGAGGCGAGCGTCGAGGCGTAAGCCCGACGTGACTGCGTGTCATGTCGGGCGCTCGGCGCTGACTGCACGGCGGGCTTACGCCGCGCCGCTCGCCGGGGGCCAGGGATCAGCGCGTGACGCGCAGCAGCGTGACGCTGTAGTCTTCGATGGTGATCGTGAGCGGTTTGGCGGCGGGGTCGAGGGGGAGCCACTTGGCGGTTGCGGCGTCGAAACGTTCGATCTGTTTCACGGCCCGGGCGGGGGCGAATGTGAGCGTGAGGGTTTGCGGCTTGTAGGGATTGTGATTGGCCAAGACGGCGATGTCGCGGGACTCGGGGTCTTTGAAGAGGCCGACGAGGGCTTCGCCGGTGGTGATTTGCAGCCAGTGATGATTGGGGATTGCGGTCAGTCCCGCGGGGATTGCGGGGGCGGCGTTGGTGGGCTCGTTCTTGGCGGTGACGGTGATGGGCGTGGAGTAGACGTCGAGGGGATTGCCGAGGCTCAGGAGCAGCGGGCCGATCGGGGCGAAGCGGGCGTTTATTTTTTTGAGGTCTTCGCCGAGCGCATCGAGCTTGGCGGATTTGGGATCGATGACGCCGCCGGTGTAGTGGAAGAGGTAGCCTTTGAGGCCGAAGGGGATGGAGGTGGCGACGGTGTAGCCGGCGCGGTTGGCGTTGCCCTTGCCGACGAGACCGGGGGCGCCGTCAACGTATTGGAGGAATCGGGTGCCGGTGCTGCGCGCGACGTCGGCGGCTTTGGCGAGGTGCTGGAAGTGCCCGCCCTTTTTCCAGTGGAAGTCGTAGAACCCGAAGAGATCGAAACCGGCGACGCGGTCGGCGTGGCTCATCTGATCATTGCCGATGTAGGCGGGATGCGTCGGGTCCCACTGATGCACGTTGGCGACATCACGCGAGCGGCCATCGGCGGTATTGGCGATGTTGTCGCTCCAGAGGTGGTAGGCGTAGACGACCGGATCGCTGCGCAGACTTTCGCACAGCTTCTGAGCGGCGGCGGGATCGCGGTAGACGTGATGCGCGGGGACGAGCAGATCGACGAAGATCTGCATGTCGTGCTTCTTGCAGATGTCGGCACGCCAGGGCTCGTACTGGCAGAGGATGACATTGAAGCCGGCGTCTTTGGCGGCGCGGACGACGGCCTCGAACGCGGCGGGATCCTTCGGCAGATTGTCGCCGGCGTAGCCCATGTTGAAGATGATGGCGAAACGATCGGGCCGAAGCGGAGCGCGGGCGGGCGCGGCGTCTGCGGCCGGGGCGGCGGCGGGGATGCAGAGGAACGCGAGGAGCGCGGCGAGAAGAAGTGGGATTCGCGATTTCATGCGGATCGCTCCGGGAGGAGGATGCGGAGACATCATACTGCCGAAGAGACGCGACTCCGCTGCGTGCGGATCGATTACGCTGAGGATCACGAAAGCGAGGCGGTGGTGAAGGTTTGTCCGAGGTAGCGGAACGGGGCGCGGCGTGACGCACATTGCCAATCTTTGCGCACCCTCACCCGGCTCGCGGACTCGCCACCCTCTCCCCGGGGGAGAGGGGTACAATCACGGGAACCTGGAGGCCTGCGCATGTGGAAACAGATTGCGGCGGTGGTGGTTTGTCTCGTGATCGCTCTGCCGGTTTGCGGGGCGGATTGGCCGCAGTTTCGCGGGGTAAAGCGGGACGGGACGTCGGAGGAGACGGGATTGCTGCGCGCGTGGCCGAAGGACGGGCCTGCGGTGGCGTGGAAGGCGGAGGGACTGGGCGCGGGGTATTCGTCGCTCGCGGTGGCGGGTGGGAAGGTCTACACGATGGGGACGATTGAGGATCGCGAGCATGTGATCGCGATGGAGGAATCGAGCGGGAAGATTTTGTGGAAGACGAATATTTCGGACACGGCGGCATATCGCAACGGGCAGGGCGACGGGCCGCGCGCGACGCCGACGGTTGATGGGGATCGCGTGTATGTCGAGAGCGGGAGCGGGGACATCGCGTGTCTCGAGTGCGAGAGCGGAAAGATCGTGTGGGTGAAGAGCCTGGTGAAGGATTTCGGCGGCGCGGTCCCGGGGTGGGGTTACAGCGAGTCGCCGCTGGTCATCGGCAAGGGATTGATTGTCACGCCGGGCGGGGACAAGGGGGCGGTCGTCGCGCTCAACAAGATGAACGCGGAGGTGGTGTGGCGGTCGAAGGATCAGACGCAGCGGGCGCACTATGTTTCGCCGCAGGTGGCGGAGATCAACGGGGTGAAACAGATTGTGCAGATGGGGGCGACGAGCGTGTTCGGGTTGGATCTTTTAACGGGCAAGGCTCTATGGGAATTCAAGCGTGCAAACAACGCGACGGCGAACTGCGCGATGCCGATCGTGTTTGCGGATCACGTGTTTGCCAGCAGCGCGTACGGGACCGGCGCGGCGCTTTATGCGGTGATGCCCGACGGGAGTGGCCACAAGGTCGCGGAACGCTACACCGAGAAGAAGATGGACAACCACCACGGCGGGATCGTGATGGTGGGCGATGAGATCTACGGCTTCGGCCACGGCGGGCTTATCTGCATGAACCTGGCGACGGGGCACATCAACTGGACCGACAAGTCGGTCAGCAAGGGCTCGCTCATCGCCGCCGACGGGATGCTCTACTGCCTCGGCGAGGGCCACGAGCTGGCGCTCGTCGAGGTCAATAAGGACAAGTATGTCGAACACGGCCGCTTCAAACTCCCCGAGCACGGCAAGCCAAGCTGGGCGCATCCGGTGGTAGCCAATGGGAAGCTTTTTATTCGCGATCAGGAGACGGTGACGGCGTATGTTGTGAAATGACGAAATTCGAAATTCGAATGACGAATGAATGATCAAATTCCAAATTCCAATGATGACGCGGAGAAGCGATGCGATTTTCCCCATTGGAATTTGGTGATTGGAATTTGATTCGTCATTCGAATTTAGCGGGGCGCTGTCGAAGCCGTCGTCATTCGTCATTTCGCCGCGACGACGGCCAGCGACCAGTGCGCATTTGAAACAGTATCGGTGACGGAGATGATCGAGCCCGTGACGTCGAGGGTGAAGTGCTCGGCGCCGGTGGGCCAGTCGGTGAGGGCGCGGCGTTTGGGGTCGCCGGGGGTGTGGCGGGCGCGATAGGTGTTGAGCGCGGCGGCGTCGGGGTTGCTGAACTGGCAGAGGAGATCGTCGGAGATGCGGGGCGGCACGGTCATCGCGGCGACGCGGATGTCGGTGACGTTTTCGTGGTCGATGACGGCGACGAGGAAGATGAATGTGGGGCGGCCGGCAACGGCGCGGTGGCCGAGGAGGACGCCGACGGTGTCGGTGGAATCGACGGGCGCATCTTTTTGGATGGACGCGAAACGGTGGACGCCGGCGGGCGCGGGAAGATTGCGGAGCTCGGCGGGATCGCCGCTGCATTGCTGCTGGACGTAGCGGTTGAGGTCGTGTTTCCAGGTGTCGAGTGATGTTGCGGATCGGCCGCAGCCGGCGAGGAGGAGCGCGACGATGCAGGCGGCGAAAACCAAGGCACACGGCCGACTGCGCGGAGCCTGCGCTGGCCGTGGCACCCGGAAGGGAAGTATGCGATGCGTGTGATTCATCGCTTGGCTCCGGTGTTGAGGAGCGCGGCGGCGTCGGTGTGTTGGTGGCGTGTGGCGAGTTGCTGGGGAGTCGAGCCGTAGGCATCGGGGGCGGCGGGGTTGGCTCCGCGCTTGAGGAGGATTGCGATGGCGGGGGCGTAGCCTCTTCGCGCGGCGTCGTGGAGCGCGGTGTAGCCGAGCGCATCGGCGATGCGGGGATCGGCGCCGGCGTCGAGGAGGGCGAGGAGGGCGGCGGTGTCGCGCTGTGCGGCGGCGAGGTGGAGCGGTGTGATGCCCAGGGCGTCGCGCACGTTCGGATCGGCTTTGGCTTTGAGGAGCGCGGCGATCGCGCCGAGGTTGCCGAGCTCCACGGCGCGGTGCAGCGGCGTGCGATTCTGGTTGTCGCGGGCAGCGGGATCGGCGCCGGCCTTGATCAGTGCGGCGATCGTGACGCCGTCGGGGTCCGCGGCGGCCCAGTGGAGGACGCTGCGACCGAGCGTGTCACACGCTTTGGCATTGGCTCCGCGTAAAAGAAGGATCTGCGTTGCGGCGGCGTCGAGCGCGGCGCGGTGGAGCGGCGTGGCGCCGGCGGCGCTGGCGGCGTTGATGTCGGCGCCGCGCCTGATGAACAGCTCGATGGAGCGCGTGTCACCGGCTGCGGCGGCAAGGTGCAGCGGCGTCGCGCCGGTGTCGGGCGTGTGGATGCGTGGCGGTTTGACGACGGCTCGGACATCAGCGCCCTGCAGGATGAGCTGCGACACCCGCCCGGCGTCGCCGCGCAGGGCCGCCAGGTGCAGCGCGGTCATGCCCAGGCGGTTGCGTGACTCGAGCTTCGCGTCGGGCGGATCGTCGTAGATCGCGCTGTCGAGGCTCACGAGTTGATCGGCTGTGCCGCGGTGGCCGTAGTCTTCACCGTAGTAGGTGCTGTAAAGGTGCCAGAGGCTGACGAAATATTGCGGCGGTCGGAAGGAGCCGTTGGCATCGCGGTAGCGCCAGAGCAGGGCCTCGGCGTGGTTCTGGATATCGCGGCGGACTGCGGGGCGCATCATCGATTCGTACATGCCGGGGTTGAGCGCCTCGTCGAAATGCTCGCTGTAGAACCATGCGAAGAAATCGGAATCGCGGCGCACGTGCGGGGCGAGCTTCCAGAGATTGCCGTTGCGCTCGAGCATGGGCGGGCGCGGCTGGCCCTTGAGCGCGATGTGCTCGGTGAGGTTGCGGTAGAAGAGGAAGCCGGCGTAATTCGAAGCGAGGTCGCCGTTGGAATAATCGCCGCTCGACGCGAGGCCCAGCAGGCCGGACTCGGAGTAGATCGGATGCTCGGTGGCGATGTAGAGGATCGCATCGTGGGCCTGCTTCTCGGTCTTGCCGCTGCGCAGCGCTTCGCGGTAGACGTCGAAGTAGAGGCGGCCCATGTCGGAGAAGTGGCCGATCTTGTCGGTGCCGACGTAGGCACCGTAGACGTTGGTGACCGATGCGTGCCAGAGGCGGAAGGCGACGCGCGGGTCGGCGGGGATGAAATAGTAGTCGCTGCCGTAGAACTGTTTGTGGGCGGTGATCAGGCCGGGGTGACGCTGGTGCGCGGCATCGGAGTGATACTCGGTTTCCATGTTCTCGATCAATTGGTAGGCGATGGGAAACTCGTCGAACACGGCGTGGGCGACGTGCTCGGGGGAACGTATCCTGGCGAGCTCCGCGGGATCGGGTTTGTCGCCGAGGGCTCGCACTTCGTTGTTAAGCTTGATGACCGCGCGGTCGAGCGCATCGTAGGCCCACGCGCCCAGTTCATCGCCGATGTCCGCCATCTCGCGGCCCGGCGGGACGGAGAATTGATCGACCTCGTGAGCGAGTGCGGGTGTCACGCAGAGCCCCGCGGCGATCGCCAGAGCGGCGAGCCGGCGAAGGATATTGCGACGTGTTGTGTGGTTTCGTTTCATGTCCAATGGTAAGCCCGGAATGCGTGATGTCGTCGGAAGCAAAAATGGGGCGGCGGACGCTGGATTATTGGCGGCTTTGCCGAATCTGGCGCGCAAAATTGCAAAAGGCCACTCAAAATAGCCGATTATTGAGGGTAAAGCGGGATTGCTGAGCGTAATATCAGCGACCCCCCGAAGCGTTGGGCACCGCGTGCCCGACCCGGTGGCGTGAAAAAAAATTTCACCCGCCGAGAATTTCACCCCCCAGAGGACCACACGATGGCAACCCGGGCTTCTCTCGCGGCAATCGCCGCGCTGTTGTTTCTCGGCGCGGGCATCGGCTCGCAGCGTGTCATGGCCGGCGAGAACACCGCCGCTCCCTCGAACACTGCGCCTGTGACCGCCACCCCGACCGGGCTCCGCGTGATGAGTTTCAATCTCCGCGTGCCGGTGATCTTCGATCTCTACAACGCCTGGGGCGTCCGCAAGACGATGACCGCGCAGACCATCCGCACCTACAACCCCGATTTGCTCGGCACGCAGGAGTGTCTCGCCTCGCAGGGCAAATACCTCCGCGAGCAGTTGCCCGACTACAAATTCATCGGTGCCGGCCGCAACGACGGCAAGGAAAGCGGCGAGATGTGCGGCGTCTTCTACCGCGCCGAAAAATTCGACGAACTCGACCACGGCTTCTTCTGGCTCAGCGACACACCCGACAAACCCGGCTCCAAAAGCTGGGGCACCTGGTTCACGCGCATGGCCACGTGGGTCAAACTCCGTGACAAAGCCGACGGCACCGTCTTCTACTTCTTCAACACGCACATGGACATCAGCGAGCGAGCCCGTGTCGAGGGCGCCCGCATGCTCCGCGCCAAAATCGCCGCGATCGCCGGCGACTTCCCCGCCATCCTCACCGGTGACTTCAACGCCGGCGAGGGCAGCGCTCCGTATCAACTGCTCGTCGGCCAGACGCCCGTCACCACCACGACCGTTGCCACGACCGCCCCGCTCATCGACACCTTCCGCGAGGTCCACACCACCAAAGCCCCCGGCGAGGGCTCGTTCCACGCCTTCCACGGCGGCGTCAACGGCGACCGCATCGACTGGATCATGACGACCCCCGGTGTCGCCGCGCTCGACGCCGGCATCACACACGATCACGCCGGCCTCAAGTATCCCTCCGACCACTACCCCGTCACCGCCCTGCTGCAGCTCCACCCGACCGCGACAGTGAAAGCAAAGAACACAACCGTCGCCCGCCTCGCCGAGGCTTCCTTCACCGCCCACACCCCGATACCGCCCCTCGCCACGCCTCCCGCGGTCCGCTGATTCGTGGTTCATCACATGCCCCACCTACGCGGCGCCGATCCATCGGTGCCGCGTTTTATTTAGGTGTCTTGCCTGCCTGGGGTGCCACGGCCAGCGAGTCTTCGAGTCGGCCTGGACTTCCCCACTCTCGACGGGCGCGGGGATACGTTACGCGGCGGATTGTT
>JAYVTU010000148.1:0-40963 GCA_043788485.1 Planctomycetota bacterium | reverse complement strand
CAGCAGCGCCGCGCCCATGATGATCCCCGCCGCCGCCAGTTCGCCGCTCGTCAGCTTCTCCGTGATCGCCACCGCCGCGATTGCCTTCATCGGTTGCACCGGGATCGGCTGGCCGAACCAGAGGCCCGTCACGATGTTCATCAACCCCGCGTAAATCAGCACCGTCCCGAAATCCAAGCCGGTCGTCAGCGACATCCCCACAACCAGCGGCAGAAACGTCCCCAGGTCGCCCAGCGATCCCGAAAATTCCATCCACGAAAATCGCAGCCAAGAAGATGGGGCCGGCGTCTCCGATACGCTGTGCGTCGCGATGCTGCTCATGCGTACACCGCCGATTTCCAGATCGGCACATCCTTCTTCAAGCGGTCGATGAACTCGCCCATCGCCGCCAGTCCCTCGGCCCGGTGCCTTGACGTGATCCGCACACGCAGTGAACACTCCCCAACCGCAACACGCCCCCGGCTGTGCTCCACCGCAAAACCCAGCAGTCCGTGACGCTCCGCAACCTCGCGTGCAACACGCTCCAGCATGCGAGTAGCCATCGGCTCGTACGCCTCATAATCCAGCGCGACAATCGGCCGGCCCTCTTCCGACGGCCGTGCCACGCCCTCAAACACCAGCACCGCGCCGTGTCCGGCGGTGTGTTCAACATCCGCGCCCTGCGGCGGCAATGGACCTTCAATGATGTGTGTGGTGATGTTCATCGTTATCCGCCCGAGACCTGGCCAATCAACGCGACCTCATCGCCGTCGGCAATGTTGCGCGTGTCGGCGACGAACTCGTGATTCACCGCGAATCGGCAGCGCGGCGTGGTGCTCCCCAGCGCGGGGTGCAGCTTTTCAATCGCCGCACGAACCGCACCGCACGTCACCGGCTCGGCGAGATCGAGCGTGACAATGCGCTGGCCGACGATCCGCGCCTCATCGCCGAAGAGTTTGATGATCACCCGCATGACGGGATTGTAACGGTCGCGGGGCTGTCGGTGATATATTGATCGCATGTCAGCCGCACCCGACATTGCAACCTCGAATCCCGCCGACGACGCAATCGGCAAAATGCTGCCGCTCGTCACGCCGCTCGGAGTCGAAACCGTCGATTGGCGGCTCGCCGCAGGTCGCATCCTCGCCGAGCCGATCGTGACCGATCGCCCGTCGCCACCGAGCGATGTCAGTGCGATGGACGGTTACGCCATGCGCCTGGCCGACGTCGCGACGCCGCGCCTCGCCGTCGCTTCTTCGGTCCTGCCCGGCCGTCCCGCGCCGTCGCTGCCCCCCGACTCCTGCGTGCGCATCATGACCGGTGCGGTCGTGCCCCCGGAAGCTGATCTGGTCATCCGGCGTGAAGACGTGACCGAAAACGAAACGCACATTGCGGTGAATCCCGCCGTGATTCCGACGCTCAAGCACGGCCTCTCAATCCGCCGCCGCGGCGAAAATGCGCCGGCCGGGGCGCAAGCAATCTCTGCCGGCACACTCATCACATCCCCGATCCTCTCGGCCATCGTCAGCTTCGGCGTTGCGAAAGTCGCCGTGCATCGCCGCGTTCGCGTTGCCCTCCTCATCACCGGCGACGAATTGCTCCCGCCCGAATCGCCCGCAGAACCCTGGCAGATCCGTGACTCCAACGGCCCCGCCCTCATCGCGCTGCTCGGCCGGTGTCCGTGGATCGAGATCGTCTCACACCAGCGCATCGCCGACGACGAAGCGCAGCTCCTCCACGCCGTCAAAAAAGCAATCGCCAGCTCCGACGCGATCCTGCTGACCGGCGGCGTCTCGATGGGCACGCACGATTTCGTCCCCGCCGTCCTGCGTGAAGCCGGCTGCAGCATCGTGTTCCACAAACTTCCGATCCGCCCGGGCAATCCGGTCCTCGGCGCCGTCGGTCCCGCCGGCCAACCCATCTTCGGCCTGCCCGGCAACCCTCAATCCGTCATGGTCACCGCGCGGCGCATCGCCATGCCGCTGCTCGCACGCCGCAGCGGACTCAGCGAAATCACGCCGCCCGCCGCCGTCACCCTCCGCGAGCACGATGGCAAATCGATCAAGCTCGCTTGGTCGCGCCCCGTGAAAATCACCGCTCCGGGTGAAGCGACCCTCGTCGACACCAAAGGCTCCGGCGACATCATCTCCGCCGCCCGCAGCGACGGTTTTGTCGAGATTCCGCCGGAGCAAAATGGCACCGGCCCTTGGCCCTTTTATGCGTGGAGCTTCTGATGGCCAAGAGCTCAGAAATGAACTCAACGCAGAGACCGCAGAGAGAGCAGAGGCCGCGGAACGAACCCTTTTATTCCGGATCAAAAAAGGGAATTTCTACTGCGACCTCTGCTGCCTCTGCGATCTCTGCGTTAAAATCCGGTCCTTTTACAAGCTCTAAATTGTCCCACATCGACAAAAAAGGCGCCGCGAAAATGGTGGACGTCGGTGCGAAGCCCGTCACGGCCCGCCGCGCCGTCGCTGAGGCGAAGGTGCGCATCTCGAAAGCGCTGCGTGAAGCGATCGAGTCAAACAGTCTGGCGAAAGGTAATCTGCTTGAAGTCGCCCGGCTCGCCGGGATCACCGCGGCCAAGCGCACTGATGAACTGATTCCGCTCTGCCACAGTCTACCGCTCGAGCAGGTCGATGTGCAGCTCGCGCTCAAGGGCGATTTTGTTTACATCCGGGCCGAGGCGCGGACGACGAGCAAGACGGGCGTCGAGATGGAGGCGTACACGGCGGCGGCGATCGCGGCGCTGACGGTGATTGACATGGGCAAGGCGGTGGACCCGGCGATGGTCGTCGAGTCGATCCGTCTGATCGAAAAATCGGGCGGCCGTCGCGGGACGCTGACGCCACACCCCTCGGAGTTCCCCAAGTGAGCGAGCCGATCCGAGTTTGCGTGCTGACCGTGTCCGACCGCTGTAGCCGGGGCGAAGCGATCGACACGTCGGGCCCGGGCCTGGGCGAGATCATGGTGACGAAGCTTGGCGCGGTCGTCGTGGAACGCGCCTGCGTGCCGGATGTGCAGGGCCAGATCGTGGGACAGATCGGCGAGTGGGCGCGGGAGCGCGTGCAGCCGGACCTGATCCTGACGACTGGTGGCACGGGCCTCGCCTCGCGCGATGTCACCCCCGAGGCGACGCGGAAGCTGCTGGAGCGCGAGCACAGCGGGCTCATCGACCTGATGCAGCTGCGCTGCTACGAGAAGACGCCGCGGACTTTCCTATCGCGCGCCGTCGCCGGGACGATCGGCCGCACGCTGGTGATCAACCTCCCCGGCTCCCGCCGCGGGTCGGCCGAGTGTCTCGAAGCGCTGCTGGACATCCTGCCTCACGCGATCCAGACGATCCGCGACGAAGTGAAGGACCACGGCCCGATGGTCCGATGATTCCGCCGGCTCCGTGTGCCACTGACAAGCGGAGGCTTTGGGAGCTTGTCAGTGTCCCCGCACGCGCGAAACAAGGCACACTGACAACCGGAGGAACCGGTTGTCAGTGGCACACGATCAGTGTCGCGCCACGCGCAGGAATTTCTGGTAACCGTATCATATAGATGATGATTTCAGCACCCGCTTATATCTTGGCAGGTGGACAGAGTTCTCGCTTCGGCTCCGACAAGGCGCGGGCGCTGCTGCGCGGCCAGCCGCTGATCCTGCACGTCGCCGAAGCGCTGAGCGCCGTGGCGGCGAGCGTCACCGTGATCGCCGATGTGGATGAAAAATACGACGACCTCGGCCTGCGCACCATCGGCGACATGCAGCCGGGCCTCGGACCGATCGGCGGCTTGCTCACCGCCTGCTCCGATGCGACCGGCCCCTGGCTCTGGATCGCGGCCTGCGATCTGGCGGGCATCCAGCGTGCTTGGCTCGACCAACTTGCCGCCAATATCGACGACGCCGCCCAAGCGGTGGCGTTCAAATCCGATCGCTGGCAGGGCGTGCTGGGCCTGTACCGCACCGACCTCCGCGCGGTCCTGATGCGTCAGGTGCGCATGGCGGACCGTTCAATGCAATCACTCCTGAATCAGATCGACTCGGTGGCGGTGACTCCGCCCAAGGATTGGCCCGCCACCCCGGGCGTGAACACGCCGGAAGATTTGAAGCGGTACGAGTGAGGTCTCAGGTTTCAGAGTTTCACGTTGAAGGCTCAACGCAAAGAAAGGCTACTGAGGCGAGGAAATGGTACGGCGGACGCGTCTTCGTCCACGGGTTGCGCTCGCGGACTCGCTTCACCCGTGGCTGCAACGCTCCGCGGCTGGGAACAACCTACCCCGGGATATCCGCTTCGACGAGCTTGGCCAGGAGGATCAGCGATTCTTGCCAGCCGAGGTAGCACATTTCGGCGGGGATCATGGCGGGGACGCCTTCCTGGGTGACGCTGAGATCAGTGCCGCACGATACGGCTTTGAGTGTAACTGTGACGGTCATCACGCCGGGCAGGTTCGGGTCGTCGAAGCGGTCGGTGTAGCGGATCCGGGTGTGCGGCGTGAGTTCGAGGAACTCGCCGCCGAAGGAGTGGGACTGGCCGTTGGTGAAATTCGTGAAGGACATTTTGAAGGACCCGCCGACGCGGGCGTCCATGTGGTTCACCTTGCCGGTGAACCCGTTGGGCGGGAGCCATTTGTTCATGGCGTCAGCGTCGGTGAAAGCGCGGTAGATTTTTTCGGGCTTGCAGCGGAGGACGCGGTGGAGGCGGATGGTGTGGGTGGCGGGGGTTGTCATGGTGGTGTGTACTTTCGTGGTTGGCGGAGTGAGTGGCACATGGTTCACTCAAGTGCGAAACGCACTCTACATTTGACGTAAATTGTTCGCGTAGGGCGTTGAAGCTCGGGCGCAGGTTCACCCGGTCCCGCGGCGGCGGCAGCGACGGCATAGCCGCCGGCCATGCCGAAACGTGAAGAATCACCGCCCCAGTCTTCGTCGCCGGAGAAACCGGAATTGCGTTTCGCAGAACCGCCTTCTTCGACGTGGAGCGGTTGACCGAGTTTGCATTGCATCGCTGTCACGAGATGCGACGCTTTTGATTTTGCATCTGCAAAGGCCTGCGCCAATGCGGTCGAGTTGCCTTCGCCGGAATCTTCGAATTCCGGTTGTCGCATGTCGACGCTGATCGTTCTTCGTTCCTTGTTGCGCAACTGAAGCGGCTCCAATTGCTCCAGAGCCCGGTTAAGCCTGCCGAAGTCGGCGACCTTGAGGATGATTTTGCGTGCAGCGTTCTGGCCGACCTGTTTTTTCCAATACCAGGGGCGGTAGACATCCGTGCCGCCCTCGACGATTTCCTCCTCTTTCAGTCCGGTTTCACGAAGGAGTTTGATTGCCTCGGCACAAAGTTCCGCCACTTCGCGAAACGCGGTTTCATCTTTTGCGGCACGCACCTCAAGCGTGACATTCGCGATGAATCGTTTCGCCGTTTCAATAAACTGCCCTTCACCGATGACTTCGATGTAACGGTCCATTTGACGTATTCGCCTTTAGTTCGTGTGTATTGTGCATTGTCACTCCCCACGCCGGGCGAGCCCGGCGGCTAAATGGGGAGTGGCGGAGATGCGGATTATTTTTTCAGGTTGTCGCGGAAGGCGATGGCTTCGAGTTCGACTCGGACGGCGTCGTCGATGGGGATGACGGGGCGGGCTTCGAAGACGAAGGCGGGGAGCATGGAGCAGAATTTGTGGACGGCGGCGGGTTCATCGCAGTCGAGGAGCATGTAGCCACCCCAGTCGCCGACGCGGATGACGAACATTTCGATCTTGAAATTGGCGGGGGCTTTCCACTGACGGAATACATCGAGGATGCGCTTCTGGGCGTTCTCGTATTCCATGGGCGAGCCTTGCGGGCGTTCGGTCCAGGTGAGCATGTATTTCATGGGGAGGCTCCGGTGGCGTTTGTGGTGATGGGTATTGCAAACGAGGCGGGGGAGGAATGCAACCGCCGAGGCGCGGAGGCGCAAAGAGGGAACGCGGAGGATGAAGAGATGTAAGTCGGGATTTTGGGAGGCGAGTTGCGCGCATGGAGGTGTCGTTTCAGGGCTTGGAGGCGCGGCCGCGCCGGTGCGCAGGATCGTGGCGATTCGCGGGGATGGTGACGGCGCAAGTGATGATGGGGACGGTGTTGGGAAAAAACTTGCGATTGTTAAGGATGGGCAAGAGGCGCAGCCGCGCTGGTGCGCGCCGCTGGCGGGATGAGCATCTTGGCGCCTTGATGGAATTGACGGGAAAAGCGGGAGTTGCGGCGGGATTTCAAGATGCGCAATGCGCATCTTGAAATTGGGATCACTTATGACGGGGAGACTCGCGGGGATTCGGAGGACCTCATCGCCGGGCTTGGGAGGAAGCGGAGGCGCAAGCGGGGTGGATGGGCGGGGGTTAGTTTTCGGGGTCGGGGATGGTGGGCAGGTGGATGGTGAAGTCGGTGCCCTGGCCCGGGGCGGAGTGGAGGATGATGCGGCCGCCGTGTTCGTCGATGATGCGGCGGGTGGTGGGCAGGCCGAGGCCGGTGCCGGATTTTTTGGTGGTGAAATAGGGGCGGAAGATTTTTTCCTGGGTCGCTTCGTCGATTCCGGGGCCGGTGTCGATGACGTGGATGTTGACGCCGTCGGGGCTGGCTTCGGTGCGGAGGATGAGGTCGGTGCAACCGCCGTGGGGCTTGGTGCCGTAGCGGGCTTCGACCATGGCCTGGGTGGCGTTGAGGAGGAGGTTGAGGAGGGCTTGCTTGAGGAGGGTCGGGTCGAGCTGGACGGATTTGACGGCGGGATCGAGCTGGGTGCGGAGATTGACGCCGGAGGCGTCGGCCTGGGGGTGGTAGAAATCGACGAGCTGGGTGACGAGGTCGTTGACGTCGGTGAGGTGGAGATCGAGCTTCATGCGGCCGGCGAAGGCGAGGAAATCTTCGAGGATTCCGCGGAGGCGATCGACCTCGGCGGAGAGGGATTGGACGCGATTGATGAGGCGGCCGTTGGCGGGGTCGGGGATCTTGGCGTCGATGATGGATTCGCGGAGGAGCTGGAGGTTGAGGCCGATGGTGGAGAGGGGGTTTTTGATTTCGTGTGCGAGGCCGCCGGTGAGGGTGCCGAGCTCGGCGAGTCGTTCGGCGGAGCGTGCGCGGAGCTCGAGGCGCTGGACGCGTCGGGCCGTGCGCCTCGAGGTGATGACGACGAGCGGTACGGTGAGCAGGACACCGCAGGCCAGACCGATCCAGAACGGCCAGGACATAGAGGGGCTCGGCAAGGGGAAGAGGAAGAACACGGGGCCTCGAAGACTCGGACCCGTGGCACCCGAGCACAAGGCCGATTACGCGTGGAGATTGTAACGGGTCGGCGTGATCGGCGCAGCAGATTGGACGGGTGTCAGTTGGCGATCAAGTCGCCAGCGACACCCGTCCAACCGCGTAGTACGTCGGTTGTTTATTTTGGAGCCGAAGGGATCCGGGTGGATCAGTCTTCGGACGGGCCGGCTTCGTACCCGCTGGAGACGGGCGGCGCGGCGGGGCGAGCGGGGGTCGACTGCGGAGGACCGCCGCCGAACACGCTTGGGCTGCTGGGGCCACGGCTCGGAGCGTGGCTGGGAGCGTGGCTGTGCTGCATCGGCTGGCCCTGGCTCTGGGGCGGGATTCCGCCCGCTTCGCCGGCAATGGCCTTGACCGTGCGGGCCTGCCAACCCTTTTCGCCCTGGATCAACTCATATTCGACCCACTCGCCATCCTTGAGGGTGCGGAACCCCTCCGACTGGATGTGCGAATAGTGCACAAATACGTCTTGACCCTCGGGCCCGTAGATGAACCCGTACCCCTTCTTGGGGTCGAACCACTTAACCTGTCCCTTTGTCATCGGCATACACAATACCTCCTACGAATCGCAAGCAGACATGGCTCGAACTGGCTCACCGCTCGATACACACGAACGATTTCGCCGAGTTCCACTGGGCATTCATGGCCCAGTTTGATGCGGTTGTCACGACAGGCTCGTCAATCGCGCATTCAACGGCGGGATCCGCACCGCCACGATTGCTTACGCCATTGACGTTGACCGACCTCGGAGGAGTCGTCAACGCAACAGTATAAACCGCTCATTACCGTCTGCAAACATTCCCGAAATATTTTTTTCAGGAGCTTATTTCCGACTCGGGGCCCCCTGCGAACGGGGGGCGTGCTGCGGGGGCTGCTGCTGGCTCTGGTCCTGGGGCTGTCCGCCCTGTTCTTCGAGCATGACGGCCTTGCGGCTGAGACGCAGACGACCCTGCTCGTCCTGGCTGAGGACCTTGACGCGGAGCGTCTGGCCCATGGTCACGTGGTCGGCGGCCTTGGAGACGTATTCCAGCGACATTTCGCTGATGTGCAGCAAGCCGTCCTGGCCGGGGATCACTTCGACGAACGCGCCGAAGTCCTTGATGGCCACGACGCGGCCGTTGTAGGTCTTGCCGACCTGGACTTCCTGGCAGAGCTTCTCGACTTCTTCGAGAGCCGCCTCGGCCTTGCCGGCACCGACGGCGGAGATGTAAATCGTGCCATCTTCCTCGACGTCGATGGTGGCTCCGCTGGCTTCCTGGATGGCGCGGATGGTCTTGCCACCGGGGCCGATGAGCTTGCCGATCTTCTCGGGATCGATCTTGGTGCGGAGCATGCGGGGAGCGTAGGGGCTGAGCTCCTTGCGGGGAGCGGGCAGGGCCTTCTCCATCTCACCAATCAGGAACAGGCGGGCTTCGCGGGCCTGTTCGAGGATGGCGGGGAGCAGGCTGAGGGGCAGGCCGCGCGTCTTGAGATCGAGCTGGACGCCCGTGATGCCCTTGCGTGTGCCGGCGACTTTGAAGTCCATATCGCCGAAGTGATCCTCTTCGCCGAGGATATCGGTGATGAGCAGGGTCTTGCCCTCTTCTTGGACGAGGCCGACGGAGATGCCGGCGCAGGTTCCGAGGATGGGGACACCGGCGTCCATCAGAGCAAGGCAGCCGCCGCAGACGGAGGCCATGGAGCTCGAGCCGTTGGACTCAAGAATTTCGCTGACAACGCGGACGGTGTAGGGGAACACTTCGACGCCGGGCAGGACGCCGGCGAGGCTGCGTTCGGCGAGGGCACCGTGGCCGATCTCGCGGCGACCGGGGCCCATGACGCGCTTGGCTTCACCGGTGGAGAAGGGGGGGAAGTTGTAGTGCAAATAGAACTTCTGGGCGTACTCATCGCCGAGGCCGTCAACGATCTGCTCATCGCGGCCGGTGCCCAGCGTGGCGGTGCACATCGCCTGGGTTTCGCCGCGGGTGAAGACGGCCGAGCCGTGTGTGCGCTTGAGGACGGAGACCTCGGTCGTGATCTGGCGGATGGTCTTGGCATCGCGGCCATCGGGGCGGCGACCTTCGATGATCGCCTTGCGGGTCGCTTCCTCTTCGATCGCCTCGAACGTGCTCTTGACCTGCTTGCGCTTGTCAACGGCGGCAAGGTAAGCGGTGTAGCTGAGATTGTCGGTCAGCTTGGGCTCGGGAGCGGCCTTGTCCAAATATTCCTTGAAGGCGGTCTTCACAGCGGTTTCGCGGGCCAGCTTGCCGGTCGTCTTCTTGGCGGCAACGATCGCGGGGACCAGCGACTTCTTCGCATCGGCCAGGACATCTGCGGGAGGCAGGTGCAGGATCGCGACCTTCTCCTGCTTGGCCTTGCTGGTCAGCTCATCAACGGCGTCGAGCAGCTCGAGGATGAACTTGTGACCAAAGCTGATCGCTTCGAGGACGACGGCTTCGGGAACTTCCCGGCCGCCGACTTCGATCATGTTGATGCCGTCACGGTGACCGGAGAGCACGAGCTCCATGTCGCTGTATTCGAGCTCGGCGGCGGTGGGGTTGATGACGAACTTCTCATCGACGCGGCCGACGCGGACGGTGGAGACGGGGCCGTCGAACGGAATGGAGCTGATCGCCAGAGCAGCGGCGGCGGCGACGCCGGCCAGCACATCGGGATCGTTCTGGCCGTCGGCGGATTCGACCCAGCACTGGATCAGCACTTCATCACGCAGGCCGGCGGGGAACAGCGGACGGATCGGACGATCGATCAGACGCATCGTCAGGGTTTCTTTGGTGGAGGGGGCGCCTTCGCGTTTGCGGAAGCCGCCGGGGAACTTGCCGGCGGCGCTGAGGCGCTCGCGGTAGTCAACCTGAAGCGGGAAGAAATCGATGCCCTCACGGGGCGCTCCGCGGACGACGGCGGCGAGCACGGTGGTTTCGCCGTAGGTTGCCCACACGGCCGCGTCGGCCTGCTTGGCGTATTTGCCGGTTTCGAGGGTGAGCTTGCGCCCGCCGATTTGACGTTCGACAACGATGTGACTCATCAGAGGTGTCCTTCAATTCGACTGCCGCGGGGAATGGGATCCGACCATCGGACGGGCTGATGAGGACGTTGCGGTTGCAGGTGGCAGTCGGCATGGGGCAATCGAAAAGTCTTGCGTCTTGCGTTTCGTGTCTCGCGTTGTGCGTTGTTTGCATGGCCTCAAACGCAAGACTCGAAACGCAAGACGCAAGACCGATATTGGATTGCCCTGTGCCTACTGCCGCCGCCCAGCGCGTCGGCCCGTCGTTACGCTTCTTATTGACACGGCGGCGTTGCGCACCGGGGCCCGTGCCCGCGGCGGCATGCGCGCCGATTCCGGCTTTTACTTACGCAGGCCCAGCTTCGCGATCACGTCCAGGTAAGTCTGGCGTTTCGTGCGCTGCAGGTAACGCAGCAGACGGTTGCGCTTGCTGACCATCATGATCAGGCCGCGACGCGAGTTGAAATCGCCTCGGTTGGTGCGCAGGTGATCGGTTAGGGCGTTGACCTTCTCGGTGAGCATGGCGATCTGCAGCTCGGGAGAGCCGCTGTCGGTCTCGTGGCGGCGATTCTCGGTCGTGACTTTCTGGCGGATAAGGGTCGAAAGAGCCATCGGATTGCATCTCCAAAAGTGGCGCCGGAGTCCCCGGCGCCCATGCGCGGTGTGCCTGTTTTGAGGGGGAGCAGTATACCCACAGCCCCCCGGCGTAGCAATCGACACCCCGCCCGGATTTCGATACGATAGCCCTTCGACCCGGATCGGACGCCTAAGCAGGCAGCCGGCTGACCCGGGGCATCCCCCAAAACAAGGACGTTTGTGCCATGACGACCGCGACCGCCGCCCCCATCCAGACCCTCAACATCCTCGTCGCCGACAAGCTCGCCCAGCAGGGCCTCGACTTCCTCAAGAGCAACGAGGGCGTCCACATCGACATCAAGACAGGCCTCAAGGAAGACGAGATCGCCGCCATCATCGGCAACTACGACGGCCTGCTCGTCCGCTCCGGTGTCCAGGTCACCGCGAAAGTCCTCGCCAACCCCGGCCGTCTCCGCGCGATCGCCCGCGCCGGCGTTGGCGTGGACAACATCGATCTCGATGCCGCGACCAAGGCTGGCGTCCTCGTGATGAACTCCGCCGATGCGTCGACCGTCACAACCGCCGAGCACGCGTTCACGCTGCTCATGGCTCTCGCCCGCAACATCGGCCCCGCATACAAGACGATGGCCGAGGGCGGTTGGGACCGCAACAAATTCGTCGGCCGGGAACTCCGCGGCAAGACGCTGGGCATCGTCGGCTTCGGCCGCATCGGTCGCACCGTCGCTATCCGCGCCCTCGCCTTCGAGATGAAGGTGATCAGCTTCGACCCCGTGTTCAACGCCGAGACCGCGCTCGACGGCAAGGTGAAAATGGTCAAGAGCTTCGACGAGCTCGTCGCGCAGTCCGACTTCGTCAGCTTCCACGTCCCGCTCAATGACCACACCCGCAACATGTTCAACGCCGAGCGTTTCGAGAAGGCGAAAAAGGGCATCATGATCGTCAACGCGGCGCGCGGCGGCGTCATCGATCTCGCGGCTCTCGAAGCGGCGATCGCCTCCGGCAAGTGCGGCGGCGCGGCGCTGGACGTCTACGAAGTCGAGCCGCTCGACAAGGACTCCGTCCTTCGCAAGAACCCGAAGATCCTGCTCACGCCGCATCTGGGCGCCAGCACCGTCGAGGCGCAGGACGCGGTGTCGAATGATGCGTGCGCCCAGCTGCTCGAATACCTCAAGGGCGAAGGCATCCGCGGTGCGGTCAATGCCGCCGGCGTCCGCCTCGATCTCGATCCCGCGCAGACCAAGTTCCTGGATCTCGCGCAGCGCATGGCCCGACTCATCGCCCCGATGTGCGAGGGCGGCATCGGCGATGTCACCGTCACACTCAGCGGCGAATCCCTCGCCGGCGCGGCGCAGACGATCGAACGCATGGTGCTCGTCGAACTGCTCAACAGCCTGCTTGATGTCCCCGTGAACGTTGTCAACGCCAAGCTCATCGCCGATCAACGCGGCATCAAGGTGCGTGCGGTTGTCGAGAGCGAGACCAAGAGCCCGCGACTCGCCATCGATGTCAAGAGCGGCACGACGCCTCGCCGCATCGCCGGCGCCGTCTTCTCCGACGGTCAGCCCCGCGTCCTGGAGATCAATGGCTACCACATGGACATGATCCCCGTCGGCCCGATGATCTTCATCCTCAACGAAGACCGCCCCGGCATGATCGGCATGGTCGGCACCGAGTTCGGCGCTGCCGGTGCGAACATCGCCGACATGGCCCTCTCCCGCCGCGGCGCCAATGCGATGATGGTCCTCAAGCTCGATGCGACCCCGGATCAGGCCCTGCTCAACCGCCTCCGCGCCCGCCCCGGCATCCTCAAGGTCGCGGTGGTGAACCTGCTGCCGCTCAGCAAGGACTGATCGCCCGCACGAATCGCAAAATCCCCGAAGCCCACGGACTGTAGTCCGTGGGCTTTTTTGTGGTCCCGATGACGCGATTCAAAAACACCGTACGGATATGATTGGCATCGACACTAGGAATGCACGAATGATTCGTATGGCCGTTCTGTTTATCGCCTTGTCGCTGCTTGTTGCGGCGGCTGTGACATCGACAAGGGCCGCCGATGACGCGGCATTGAAGCTGACGCTGCGATCGCGCACTGGTGCCGCCATCGAAGAGAATAAAACCGAGTGGAACCCGAAAAAGACGGCGATCATCGTCTGTGACATGTGGGATCGGCACTGGTGCGCTGGCGCGACGGCTCGCCTCGATGAGCTCGCCGGGCCGATGAATGAGATGCTCAAGGCGGCGCGGGCGAGGGGTGTGCTGATTATCCACGCGCCGAGCGGGGTCACGGACTACTACAAGGACACGCCGCAGCGCCGCCTCGCGCAAGGCGCACCCTATTCCAAGGCGCCCATCGACGTGAACGTGAATTGGCGCGGCCGCGATGCCGTGCGTGAAGCGGAGCTTCCGATCGACGACACCGACGGCGGCTGCGACTGTCAGCCCCATTGCACGCAGAGCGCGGTGCTCCCGCGCCGCCAGAACGATGCGATCGAGATCGCCCCCGGCGACGCGATCACCGACAGCGGGCAGGAGACCTGGAACCTGCTCCAGGCTAAGGGCATCGACAACGTGATGCTCTGCGGCGTCTACCTGAACATGTGCGTGCTGGGCCGACCCTTTTCGATTCGGCAGATGGTCCGGGTCGGCAAAAACGTCACCCTCATCCGCGACATGACCGACACGATGTACAACCACGAAAAACGCCCCTACGTCTCGCACTTCAAAGGCACGGACCTGATGGTAGAGCACATCGAGAAGTATTGGTGTCCGTCGCTGCTGAGCACGGATATCACCGGTGGGGCCGCGGCGTTTCGTTTCAAGGATGATGTTCGGAAGTGACTGAAGATCATCCCGTGCGCACGGGCCGCAGCGGCATCAGCGCGCCGGCGAGGTGCAGGCGCAGCACGTCGATGAGGTTCCACGCCTGCACGGTGTCGATCAGATCACAGCGCTCATCGGGGTCGTTGATCAGGTCAAAGAGGGCGAGCGGCTCATCGGACTCCACGTCGAAGATGACGCGGTGGCTCATTGTTTCGAGCATCAGGCGCGTGCCGTATTCGCTGAGCACGGCGTCGCGGCCGACCTCCGCGTCCTGCAGCGCGGGCAGCGCACTCATGCCCGCGCAACCGGGCGGGGCATCGACGCCGGTGATGGCGCAGAGCGTTGCGGCGAAGTCGGTCGTGCTCAGAAGCTGATTCGCGGCGACGGGTTTCGTGTCGTCCTTCGCGATGCGCTGCAGCGGCTCCGGCGGCAGGACCCAGAGCGGCACGTACACCGCGCCGCCGAGCATCGCGCGGTGGCCGACGAGGCCGTGCTCGCCGAGCATCATGCCGTGGTCGCTGCACATCGTCATCCAGGTGCGGTCCGATTGGCCGGTGAACTCGATCATCTGCCGCAGGCGGCCGACCATCTCGTCGACCATCAGGATGCGCGCCAGGTAATGGCGACGGATGTTGGCGATGCGCTGCGGTGTGAGGTTCTGCAGCATGAGGCGTGGGAAGGGGAGCTGCGCGTAACGATCGATCTTCTTGAGGTCCGCGGGGACGAAGCCGCTCATCAGGTCCGCCGGGTTAATCTTCTCCATGAACTTCCGCGGCGCCGGCAGATAGTTGCCGGGGCCGGTGAGCGAGACGACCAGCACCCACGGACGATCGCGCGGCAATTTCTCCAGCAGGCCCACCGCCTGATCGGCGATGAAGCCGTCGATGTCATCTGAGGGCGAATCGAACGCGGCGCCGTTGAGCTCGAACGGTCCGCTGCGAAGTCGCTGCGTGCGCTGACCGGCGACCTGATCGGTGATGCCGCGCTGCGAGGCGTATTTGAGGTAGGGGCAGCCGGTGTTGATGACGCTCAGGTCATCGGTGATGCACGCCTGATAGAGATGATCCTTCATCAGGCCGACGCGGCCGACGCCGGCGACGTGGTAGCCGGCCTCGGTGAACTGCTTCGCCCATCCGCCTATCTTCGGTGATGGCGAGCCCTCGTCGAGCATGCCGTGCTGACGGACGTGCAGCCCGGTGAGCAGGCTCAACATCGAAGGCCCGGTCGCCGTCGAAACGCTGACGGCCGGCAGATCGACGCCGCTCTCGGCCATCGCATCGAGGTGCGGCGTCTGAATGGGCCAGGCGCGTGCGTGACCGTACGCATCGCAGCGCTGGCCGCTGGGCAGGATCACCACGAGGTTCCGATCAAATGCCATGAGATAGTCCCGCTGGATCATCGGCGTGTTATGGGCGACGCTTGACGGAACAATGCCCGGTAACCGTAGCCGTCACCGCCGCGCCGGTTTGTCGCGCACCGAGCTAAACGTGATACTTGGGCGATGAGCGGGCTTTTCGAGGAACAGGCTGAGGCAGGCAAGGGGCATTTATTTGCACAGGTCGCGCTGGAGCGCGGCTTGGAGAAGACGGGGGGCCTGACGTACATCGTGCCGGCGGAGTTGGCGGATCTGCGGATCGGCGACCGTGTGCTCGTGCCGCTGGGTCGGCGTGACAAGCCGGTCGCGGGTTATGTGCTGTCGGTGGACACGACGACGGATGTGGACCCTATGAAGCTCAAGTCGATCGCGGCACGGGACGCCGGTTCGGTGAATCTGCCGGATGACCTGGTGGAACTCGCGAAGTGGATCGGCCGGTATTACTGCTGCCCGCTGGGCATGGTGCTTTCGACGATGCTTCCGGCGGCGGTTAAGCGCGGGACGGGCACGGTGAAGCGCACATTCATCGACCTGCACCAGCCGATCGCGGCGGCGTCGCTCGAATCGGTGATCAAGCATCACCGACTGCGTGGCAAACAGTCGGACGTGCTGGGCAAGGCGCTGGAGCTTGCGGCGCAGGGACGGCTGCCGATCGAGATCAAAGCGCTCGCGGCGGCGGCGGGGGCCAAGAGCATCTCGCCCGTCGAGCATCTTGTGGAGAAGGGGCTCTTCAAGCAGACGGTGAAGACCGAGGTGCAGGCGATTTGGGCGCAGCACGCGGTCGAACCGGATAAGAATCTGCAACTCAACGTCGATCAGCAGCGCGCGGTTGGTGCGATCGCGGGGTCGCTGGGCAGATTCGGCGTGCATCTGCTGCACGGTGTGACGGGAAGCGGCAAGACGGAGGTGTACATCCGCGCGATCGAGCCGGTCGTCGCGGCGGGGAAGGTCGCGATCGTGCTTGTGCCGGAGATCGCGCTGACGCCGCAGACGGTGGGTCGATTCATCGGGAGGTTCAGGCACGTCGCGGTGCTGCACTCGGGCCTGACGGCGGCGCAGCGTCATGAGCAGTGGATGCTGATCCGCAATGGCTGGGCGAATGTGGTTGTGGGCGCACGCTCCGCGGTGTTCGCGCCCGTGGCGAACCTGGGCCTGATCATCGTCGATGAGGAGCACGACGGCAGCTACAAGCAGGAGAACGCGCCGCGCTACCAGGCTCGCGATGTGGCGATCAAGCGGGCGCAGATGATGGGAGCGACGGTCGTGCTCGGTTCGGCGACGCCCTCGCTGGAGAGCTACTACAACGCGACGGTGCGCGAAAACTACAAGCTGATCGAACTGCCCCGCCGTGCGACCTCGATGCCGCTGCCCAAGGTGCAGATCGTGGACATGATGGGCGAGGCGCGCAAGCGCTACGAAGTCACCGGCAAACGCGGCGTGCACCTGCTGAGCCTGGCGCTGGAGACCGGTCTGCGGCAGACATTTAAGGACAAGGCACAGGCGATCCTGCTGCTCAACCGGCGTGGCTTTGCCAATTACATCGCGTGCCCAGACCAGAAGTGCGGATGGATCATGACCTGCGACCACTGCGCGGTGAACATGGTCTATCACGTCGAATCGAAACTCCCCGAGGGCGGGCTGCTGCGCTGCCACTACTGCGGATTCGAGAACCTGCTCGTCAAGCTCTGCCCGGTGTGCGGCAAGAAGGTGTCGGTGTTCGGCCTGGGCACACAGCGCGTCGAGGAGGAGATCGGCAAGAAATTTCCCGAGATCAAGATGCTGCGCATGGACAGCGATTCGATGCACACCGCGCGGGACTACGAGCGGAGCCTCGATGCGTTCAAACGCGGTGAAGTGGATCTTCTCGTCGGCACGCAGATGATTGCCAAGGGGCTGGATTTCCCGCGTGTGCGGCTCGTCGGCGTGATCAGCGCGGACACGGCGCTGAACCTGCCGGACTTCCGCGCGGCGGAGCGGACGTTTCAATTGGTGTGTCAGGTCGCGGGTCGGAGCGGGCGCGGCGAGCAGGGGGGCAGGGTGGTGGTGCAGAGCTTCACGCCGCAGCACCCGGCGATTCAGCTCGCGGCGCAGCATGACTACGAGACTTTCGCGAAAACGGAGATCAAGCTGCGCCAGATCGCCGACTTGCCGCCGGTGACGCGGATGGCACGGATCGTGGTGCGCGACAGCGACATGGAGAAAGCGAGCGCGCTGGGGATGGAGGTGGCCGAGGCGCTGCGGCGCGTGGATGCGGAACTCGTGCTCAAGACGACGATCCGCGGCCCGCACCCGGCGCCGATCTCGCGGATCGGCGGCTACTTCCGCGAGCAGATCGAGATCGTCGCCACCGACGCGGCGACGATTCAGAAGCTGCTGGTGCGAATGCGCGAGACCGGCATGCTGATCAGTGACGGCCAAACGGCGGTGGATGTGGATCCGATCAGTCTGAGCTGATCGCCGGACGACGGCGGCGCAACACGCCGACGATGGAAAGCAACATCAGACCGCCCGGCAGCGCGAGCGGAGCGGGGATGACAGCGAACTCGCTGTTGTGGTCGAGCACCGCCCAGACGGTGTGGTTGTTGACATCGAGGCCGTAGTCGCCGAGGTGCATCGTGCTGTGTGCGCCGCCGCTGGCGGTGCTGTTCCACGCGGAAATATAGCGGGTGCCGAGGGCGTGATTGCTATTGCCCAGCACGGCGTTCTCCCACACGCCGCGTTCGTCGAGCCAGCCGAGAAATAGCGTGTAGGGGTTCTGGCCATTGAGCTGCGCAGCGGTTGTGTCGAAGCTCATCTGGAAGACGAAAATGCCGGTGACGCCGGAGAGATCGACGGCATCGCTGTCGAGCAGGTGGCCATTGATTTCGGAAGTCTTGCGGGCGCGCCACGTCATGCTGATCGATTGTGTGGCATCGGTCGTGTTGCCACCGGCGAGGAGTGTGGCGGTGGTGCCGAGCGTGGTGTTGCCGTTGATCTGGTCGTCGATGACGCCTTGTGCGACGGTCGAACTGAAGCCGGCGTAGCGCTGACCGCTGGGCACGGAATCAGTGCCGAGGATGTTTGCGGTCTGCGCGGTATGCAGCCCGGCGGTGGTGTTGATAATGTCGCTGCTGATTACGTGCGTGACGAGTTGATTGGTAAATGTGGTGACGACAGCGCCGACGGACGGGGCGCCGTTGATGGCCTCGTTCGCGTAGCCGATCGTCGCGTTGTAGATGGTCTCGTGAGTGCCTTTCAATTTGGTTGCGGTGTTGCTCATGGTCACGGCGGTGACGGAGTTGCCGACACCGGGCGCGATGCTGGCCCCGGCGGAAATCGCAGGGGCAAAATCGCTGTTGGCTGCGGAGGTGATGGAGATGATCTGGGCGGTCGCGCGGAGGTTCGTAGCCGCGGCGTTGGTGATCACGCCAGCGTTCTGCGTGACACTGATCGGCTCGTAGACATCGGCGTTGATGGTGAGTGTGGTCACGTTGCCGGCGGAACTCGTGATGCCGATCGTGCCGACGGTGACATTGCCGCCGCTGCTGTTCATCGCGCTGGCGGTGGTGAAGGCGAGGTTCGGCGTGACGCTGCTTCCACCGGCCGCGCCGCCGGTGGCACCGGCGGCGATCGTGACTCCGCTTGGCGTCGTCGTGTAGGTTCCGGCGGTGGTTCCGTTGTTGGTGAGTGTCATCGATCCGGCGACCCCCGCGGCCTGATTAAGCAGATACTTGCCGAGGTTCAGCGGATTCACAGCTGGATTGAAGACGGAATTATCGCTGACGCTGTACTGGACGAAGATGTCGCCGGCATCGGCGCCTGTGCCGAGCAGGAATGTGAAGTTGCCTTTGGTGTAAGCGCCGTTGACGGGCGAGCCGCTGAATTGTGTGCCGGCGTTGGTCGCGGACCCGGTGATGTCGATGACCTTCCACTGGTGACCGGTGTTCCAGAATGCGTCGCCGTTGTTGGGGTTTCCGATCGTGGTGAAGTTGATGCTCAGCGTGCTGGTTCCGCCGAGGACGAGGCCGCCACCGGTGAGTGTGATGAGGTCCCAGTCGGTGCCCGCGCCGCCGGCGAGATTCGGGACGTTGTCGCTCGCCTTGTACGCGCCGAGTTCCCAGATGTAGGAGCCGCCGCCGGAGAGGTTCAGGCCGCCGGTGATGGTGAGATTGCCGGGGCTCGCGCCGGGGCTGATCGTGTTGTTGGTTGCCGCGGTGACTCCGCCGGTGACGGTGCCGCTGCCTTTGAGGAATTGGGAGCCGGTGAGGATGAGCCTGCCGCTCGATGCGGTCAGGCCGGTGACATCGAGATTCGCTCCCGCGCCGACGATGTAGCCGGAGGAACTGGCGAGCGGATTGCTCGATGCGGCGGAGAGCGCGAGCGTGCCGCCGGTGACGGAGGTTGAGCCGGTGTAGGTGCTGCCGGTTGCGGTGTAGGTCAGCGTGCCAGCGCCGGTCTTCGTGAAACCGCCACCGGCGGTGCTACCGACGAGGAAGTTTTGGCCGGTGGTGATATTGAAGCCGTTGGTGTCGATCGTGCCACCGCCGGTTTCGATGGAGGTTTTAATATTCGAGAAGCCGAGGTTCGCGGAGAGGGCTTTGAGCGTGCCCTTGTTAAATTGGAACTGAGCGACGCTGGGGCTGGCGTTGGTGCCGGTGATCATCTGGCCGTAGGCGAGTGTGGGGCCGGTGACGCCGGTGTTGTCGCCGAGGAGGTAGTAGGGATGAAAGCTGGCCGCATCGTTGAGCGTGATGTTGCCGCCGATGGTGGCGGTCGAATTGCCTTTCTGCTTGTAGATGGTGTCGGCGGTCGACCCGGCGGCGCTGCTGATGTTGAGGTTGTTGGCGGTGACGGTGGAGGAACCGGTCTGTGTGAATGTGCCGCCGGAGCCGGCGAGTGTGACGTCGCCGATGAGATCGAGAGTGCCGGCGACGGTGATGGTGGCGATGTTGCCGGTGTTGCTGGCGATGAGCTGTGTGCCATAGACCGTGGCGTTGGCTGTGATGTTCAGCGCGCCGGCGGCACCGGTGGGGTTGCCGACGGTGATGACGTTTCGGTTCGTCGCAGAGCCGATGTTGCTTGCGGTGACGCCGTCGCCGACGGTGAGTGTCGCGGCATTGGTGCCCGTGCCGTAGATGTCGGTGGGACCGTTGTAGTTGTAGGCTCCGATGAGCGTGACGGTGCCGAGGCTGGCGGAGATGCGAAGGCCACCGGGGCCGGTGGCGCCGCCGGTGAAGGTGAGCGCGTTGGCTCCGACGCTGATGATGCCTCCGCCGGCGTTCAGCGTGAAGCCGTGATCGGTAGAGCCGGATGTGCCGGTGTACTGCAGCGTGCCGCCGTTGAACACGAGGTTCGACGCGGCACTGCTTGAGGCGCCGAGCGTGCTGCTGGCGCCGGCGCTGCCGATGGAGGGGATCGAAACGGTGCCGCCGTTGATGTAGTTCGCGCCGGTGTAGGAATTGGACGTGTTAAGCGTGAGCGTGCCGCTGCCGGATTTGGTCAGGGCCGTCGCGCCACCGTTGTCGGTGATGAGGAGATTGACGGTGGCGTTGCCGGCGCCTTGAAAGATGAGATCACCGCTCGCGCTGCCCTTGATCTGGGAAACGGGACTGAACCCGCCGGTGCCCAGCGTGAGCGTGCCCGAGTTGACGAGGATGCCGCCGGAGGTGACGGTCATCGCCTGGCCGGCAGCGGAGGGCAGAAAGACGGAACTGCTGGTGATCTTGATGGAGTTGAGCGAACGTGTGGACCACGCCGCGGAGGGGGAGCCGTCGAGGGAGATGTTGTCAGCGGAGTTCCAGCCGCTGGGCGCGGTGGTTGTGATGTAGCCGGTGAACGCGCCGATCGCCTGATCATTTCCGCTGAGTGTTTTGCTGGCCCAGTCGCTGGCGTTGTAGGTCGCCCAGCCGCCGAGGATGCCGAGGTTGCCGGATGTGCCGCCGTTGCTGCCGTCGTTGGCGCGGTCGGTCGTGATGACGGGAACGACGGCCGCGGCACCGGGGCTGAAGTTGATGGTGCCGCCTGCGCTGCGGGTGATCGCATTGAGGTTGAGCTGCTGTGTGGTGGAGGCAATGCCGGTCATCGTGATCGACGAAGTACCGGTGCTGATTGTTGTCGTCGCGAACATCTGCGTGGCGTTGACGCCGGATTTGCCGGTGACGTTCAGCGTGCCGCCTCCCAGAGTGAGCGACGATGAGGCGCTGAGCAACGCATTGGTCGAGGTCCCGGCGGCGATGTTGGCGTAGCTCAGGGTCAGCGTGCCGCTTTCGATCTCGGTCGCGCCGGTGTAGGTGTTGGGCAGGCCCGCGGCGGGGGAGAAGGTTTGTGTCGCGCTGCCGATCTTCGTGATGTTGCCACCGATTCCGCTGAGGATGCCGGAGTAGGTTGCCGCGGCGTTGCTCGTGCCGAGCGTGAGCGTCACTGGTGATCCCGAACCATTATTGTTGAGCAGCGTCTGGTTGACAGTCCCGATGAGCCCGCCGATCGTCGCGGACGTCAGCGAGCCGAAGTCGATGCCCTTATTGACGCTGGTGGAGACGGTCGAATATTGCAGCGATCGACTATCACCGAGAATGATGCGGCCGGTTGTGATCAACGTGGTGCCGGTGAAATAGCTTGGACTCGAGAGAGTGAGCGTGCCCGCGCCGGTCTTGGTCAGTCCGCCCGAGCCGGAGATGGCGCCGGAGATGGTGAAATTCTTTGTCGCGGTGGCGGTGAGGAGGTTGCCGGAATTGAGGATTGAGCCGGCGATGATGAGCGAGCCGTCGGTGGCGGTGTTGGAAATGTTCGTCGGGCCGGTGAGTTCGAGTGTTGAGTTGATCGTGTTGACGCCCGTGACGGCGTTGTTGGTGATCGCGGAGCCGATGTAGATTCTGCCGCCGGTGAGCGTGTAACCGCCGACGCTGAAGTTGATCGCGCTGACGGCGATGCCGGTTGATGCGACCGTGACAGTGCCTCCGGTTCCCTCGAACGTAGCGGTGTCGGCAGCGCTGGTCCACTTGGCCGCGTTGTAGGGGCCGGCGGTGACCGTGGCCCAGTTCTGCGTGGCGTTGAAGTCCCAGGCGCCGGCGCCGCTCCAGAAGAGCGTGGTCGCGGGCGCGGATTGCGGCGCGACGGCGATGGCGATGAACGCAACAACCACGACGATCGCACGGCGGCAAGGCGTGACGAAAAAACCGGCGCGGCTTGTCACCTTGAAACAACCGACCATGCTCCTCACCTCACTCACGTACTGAAATCTGGTTTGCCCTACGTGCGCCGCGACACGACGACCCGGACTAGGGACACATAATACTAAATGTTCCTGGCAAAATAAATTGTGAAATGGCCGATAATGCCCCGATGCGGCCCCGGTCGGCGATAGGGTCGTTCGTCAAGTAGGGGGAGCGGCAAAGCCGATATTCATTACAGGATCGCACTCTTTTTCATGGGTTTTCACATGGACTCCATCACGCCGATCAACTCGACCGCGGGCGTCTCGGGCGCGCAGGGCGCTGGTGATCAGCGTGGCGGTCGGCCGACTGCGCGGTTTCGCAGGAAGCGGAAAGTGGAAGCGCCGACGACCGCCAGCGGCGACGCCACGGACTCTGCTGGGGAGCAGCGGCCTGGCGACGGGGAGTCGCATCTCGACGTGCAGGCGTGAAGCTATTGTTGGTTGGTGATGGCTGATTTTTGATTTCAACTCACAATCAAAAATCCAAAATCAAAATGGCCCTGCGTCATCCCTCGACCATTTTGCGCAGCGCCGCGCCCGGGTCGGGCTCGCGCATCAGGTGTTCGCCGATGAGCACGGCCCGGACGCCCGCGCGATAGAGCCGGCTCACGTCGTCGTGCGTCTTGATGCCCGATTCGCTGACGAGGATGTGCGTGTCCTCGACCATGTCCAGGAGCCGCATCGTGTGGTTGATGTCGGTGGTCATGGTTTTGAGATCACGGTTGTTGATGCCCAGCAGGCCGTAGCCGGCGTGCGGGAAGCCGAGGTGCGGGCGGACGCGGAGCAGCGAATCGACGCTGTGGACCTCGACGAGCGTGGTGAGCTGGAGCTGCGTGGCGAGGATCAGCATGTCGACCAGTTCGGCCTGTGAGAGGCACTCGGCGATGAGCAGGACCGCATCGGCGCCGTGAACGCGCGATTCGAAGAGCTGATAGGGATCGACGATGAAATCCTTGCGGAGCACGGGCAGCGGGACGGCGGCCTTGATCTGATCGATGTACTCGAGCTTGCCGTGGAAATATTTTTCGTCCGTCAGGCAGCTGATCGCCGCGGCTCCGCCCTCGAAGTAGCTTTTGGCGACGGCGACGGGATCGAAATCCTTGCGGATGATCCCGGCGGAGGGCGAGGCCTTCTTCACTTCCGCGATGACGTTCATGTAGCCGCTGCGCTTCGTCACCGCGGCGAAGAAGTTGCGCGGCTTGCCCGAATCGACGGCCCGGGCCTCGAGCAGCTCCTGCGGCACGCGCGCTTTGGCGGCGGCGATCTCGGTGCGTTTGTGAGCGATGATGGTGTCGAGTATGTTCGCCAAGACTTCCGGGCTCCCAAGGGGCTCGGTAGTGTAGAGCCGGTCGCGCCGCGGCTCAAACGGGCGCACGGATCGAAGTCACCTCATGGAAGAATCATATCCACTCGCGTCGGCGGCGATCCTCACCGGGGTGCTGATCGGCATCGTGATGCTGCTCCGCCAGTCCGGCGTGCTTTCGGAGCGTGCCTTCGTCGCTTCACCGTTACGCGCCGGCACGCTCGGATTGGCGGACGTGCTGCTGACCGTCGGGCTGTTCATACTGGGCGTGATCGGGGCGGGCGTGACGCTTGAGCTGGCGAGGCACGGATTGTCGCGGCACCACGTCGCGACGGTTGTCGATGGCCGCGAAATGCTCATGCGCATGCTCGTCAGCCAGGGCGGAATGCTGCCGGCGGCGGCTTACATCATGGTCCGTGCGTCCCAGTGCGTGGAGGGCGGTCTCGGCGGCTTCGGCCTCGGCGTGTCGCGGATTCCGGTGGCGGTCGTGACCGTGTTGAAGTCCATCATCGTGGTCTTTGCGGCAACGGCACTCATGTCGATGATCCTGCCACTGATCATGGTTGCGGTCACCGGCGAGCGACCGGATGCGATGGCGCACGATCTATTGCCGCTGTTGCGAAGCGAGCCGTGGGGGCTGACAAAATGCGGGATGATTGCGACGGCGGTGGTGGGGGCGCCAATCATGGAGGAGCTGCTCTTCCGCGGGCTGATGCAGACGGCGATTCTGCAATCGGGTCTGCTGCGAAGCCGGTGGGTGGTAATCGTCGTCGTCTCGTGCCTCTTTGCGCTCATCCACACCGGCGTCGCGCAGTGGTACGCGCTGCCTGCACTGTTCACGCTTTCGCTGGGCCTCGGCTACGTCTACGAGCGCTCCGGCAGCCTTTATGCGTCCATGCTGATGCACGCCGCATTCAACGCGGTCCAGATCACGGTCGCCCTGAACATGCCCGACGAAAAGGCGACCGCATTTGCCGCGTGGATCGGGAATCTCTAACATTTTCACGCAGAACTCGGATACGATCCACGGCGTAAAAGGGGCGATGAAAATGCGTGCACTCTTATTGACTGCGATGGTCCTGGTCACCGGCTGCAGCGCTCCGCGCATCAACAACACGCGGCTCGGCTCCACCGACCTCGTCGCGATGACCGACAAGATGGTCACGTCACTTCTCAGCAATCCCGCAGTCGCCTCGCGCAATCCGGCCAGCCCGCGCTGGACCGTCACACTCGATCGCACCAGCAACCAGACCAACGATGTCATCCCGCAGGGCGAGCTCTGGGCATTCATGGCCAGGCTCCGCGCCCAGATCTCGCAGTCGCCCGCGCTCAAGGAACGCAATATCGTCTTCGTGCTCTCCAAGGGTTCCGCGGCGGGGCTCAACGAGCGTCAGGCCGATGCCGAGCCTAACCGCGCCGCGCCGGACCACGCACTGACCGCCACGTTCTACAGCCTGACGACTTCCGGGACCGGGGCACGATCCGATGCGTACCTCTGCGCCTTCCAGCTTCTCGACAACGGCGGGCAGATCCTCTGGGAGGACCGCTACGAGATCAAGCGTGCGGTGATGCGAAACGAACTCGACTGAGCGAAACCAACCATGCGCATTCCGATCAAAAAATATCCCGCGTGGCTCGGCGCCGTGTGCTGCCTGTGCATCGCGTCCCTGCTGGGCGGCTGCGATCCGGGGACGTCGAAGCAGGGCTTCACCGCCTCCGCCGAGTATTACATGCACCACTACGCCAGTGCTCGCGATGAGATCCGCGCGACCGCCGCGGACCGCAAGAGCGCCAACGTCGTGCTCGACAACATGCGGCTCGGCATGGCGTCGCTGGCCTACGGCGACATGGACGAATCAGAGCGCGGGCTCATGCGTGCCTACGAGTATCTGACGAGCGGCGGCGTCAACGCGGCGGATCGCACCATCACCTCGACGCTCCTCTACGAAGGCGCGAAGGTGTGGAAGGGCGAGCCCTACGAACAGGCGATGAGCTTCTACTACGTCGGCGTGCTCAGCATGCTCAAGGGCGACTGGGAAAACGCCCGCGCGGCTTCGAGCAATTCGCTCTTCGCCCTCCGCGATTTCGAGGCGGCGCAGAACAAGGAAGCGAACCCCGACGCGTACAAGGCTGTCGAATCGGACTTCGTGCTGGGCTACCTGATGGTCGCCGTGAATTATCGTCTCATGGGCCAGCCCGCCGACGGCGCAAAGATTTTCGATCACGTCCTGCAGCTCCGTCCCGAGCTGCGCGATCAGGTCGAAGCCCTGCGCAGCGGCACGTTCGACACACTCGTGCTCCTCGACGAGGGCCACGGCCCGCGCAAGGAGGCCTTCGGCGAGGACAGCGCACGCGTCCGCTTCACCCCCGATCCCCGGCAGTTTCCGCCCTCGAACGCCGCAATTTCCGTCGACGGCAAACTCGTCGATGGCAACCGCATGCCGCTCATTGATGTCGCACAGCTCGCGCAGAATCCGAAATGGTGGTCGCCCGAAACCTCGCGCGTCATCCGCTCGACGACCGGCAGTGTCCTGCTCGGCGGTGGCCTGACGGCGGCTGCGATCGGCTCCTCGGTCGGCGGTCGCGGAGGCGATACGGCGGCGCTCGCCGGCCTCGGCGCAGCGCTCGCCGGCGCGGCGCTCAAGGCCTCGTCTCACGCCGACACGCGTCACCTCGAAACACTGCCGCGCAGCGTCTACATGATCCCGATGTTGCTGGGCACGGGCCGGCACAACGTGCATTTCCAGTTCATCCCCGACTCGCGCAGCAGCGGCACGTGGCACGATCTTGTCGCCGGCACCGTGAAAAGGCCCGCGGTCTATTACCTCCGCATGCACCGCGGCGGCGGGCTCGCGATGGCGTATGCCGACAATCAGCTCTATTCGGCGAATGTCGCGGGGTATCACGCCGGCGATCGCCCGTGGATCCTCGGCGGCACGGACCTGACCCCGCCGAGCGAGTCGCTGATCGCGGCGTATCACGCGGCGGGTGTCCTGCCGAACGTGTCGCTCGACGGGTTGACGAATCTCTACCGTGACGAGGGCATCGTGTTCCAGGCCGGGCCGCAGGGCCACGACCCGGAGACGGATAAGAAAGCGCTGGACGTCAATTACTACCATCACGTGACGGTCGGCGGGAAGGTGCTCTTCGAGCCGCGCCCCGGCAGTCATGCTTATGAACAGATCACGCGGATGCAGCATCGTGCGTACGTGCCGCAGACCGACGCTGTGCGCGCTATGATGGGCGGAGCCACGCCGCGTGAACAGCAACCGAAACTCAAAGGAGCGATACCGTGACGAACAAACCCGCAAAGAAATTACTGGCCGCGGCCCTGCTGGGCGTGTTGACGTTGGGCACCGTCGGCTGCACCGATCCGATCGCCGGCAAGGGCGATCCGTTCATCGAGTACCCCGGTGTCACGCTCTCCGAAGACTCGCTCAAGGAGAAGCTGGGCTTCCAGAAGCCGATCATCTCGCGCGTGGACAATAATCTGATGCGCGTCACGCTGCCCGTCCGGGCGCGGTCCACCGAAGAGCTGCACGTCGAGTACAAGGTGGTGTGGATGGACGAGGCGGGTATTCCGCTGCGTCCCGAGGGGAGCTGGACGCCGCTGACGCTCGAGAAGCGACAGCCGACGGCGATCACCGTCAACGCGACCTCGTCGGACGCGACGAAATTCAACATCCAGTGGCGCTGGAGCCGAAAGTAAGACGACGAAAATTCTCAATGACCAATGCTCAATGCTCAAATATTGAGCCCCACCTCTTCGTTGAGCATTGGTCATTGAGCATTCAAATTCAAACTTAAACGGAGAGTCAATATGAAGCGTGAGATGTCGATATTGGGCGGCGTGGTCCTGGCGATGGTTGCGGCGGTCGGTTGCCACAGCGGCAACGGCGAAGCCAAGTCCAAGCACATTGAAGACCGCAGCAAGGGCGAGGGCACGCAGCTCGGCAGCGCGGACCTGGTCGTCGCAAGCGACAAGGCGGTCATGGGCATCGCGGCGGTGCCAGACATCGCCGCCAAGAACGGCGTGCCGACCGTGATCGTGATGGATCGCGTGGACAACCAGACCTCCGACCACTCGGCCAATTTTCAGATCTTCCTGGCCCGCATTCGCGCCTCGCTCAATCAGTCTGGCGCGAAGAAGAATCTCGTGTTCGTCGAATCGCGCAGCAAGCTCGAGGGCATCAAGGACCGCGAGGGCATCACCGACGGTGCCCGCTTCAAGCCCAGCTACGCGCTGACCGGCACGTTCCACGACCTGCCCCGCGCCAAGACGAACTACTACCTGCTGACCTTCCAGCTCGTCGATCTGGAGAACGGTGTGGTGACGTGGGAAGACAGCTACGAAGTGAAGCTGTAAATCTCGCGACCGATGATCAAACGAATACCCGGGGATCCGTTCCCCGGGTATTTTCATGCCTTGTCGATCGGCCCGGGATTCGCATCCCGATTGTCGCTGCGACGCGTCGGTGCGCACGAAACCGTCACCCAAGAAACCCCGAATCCCTGCAACTCCCGACGGCGCCGATGTCAACGACTTTTCGATTCGTTCAAGATGCGCAACGCACCCCTCTCGAGGATGAGCACCTTGACATCTTGCCGCAAAACAAAGCGATAGCGTCTGTTATGGAAGGCGCTCAAGATGCTCATTGAGCACCTTAAACTAAGTCTCAACTTCTCAGGGGCCGGGGTGAGCGATCATTTTTTTTCCGCGATCCAGACGTTGCGGTAGCGGACGGGGTTGCCGTGGTTTTGGAGGTGGAGGTAGCCGGGGTCGGGGGATTCTTTGCCGTTGGGGGCGGCGGTGGTGGGGCCGGGGATTTCCTTGTTGTCCTGGACGGTGACGCCGTTGTGGACGACGGTGATGCGGGCGTTGGCGATCTTCTTGCCGGTGGCGTCGAACTTCGCGGCGGTGAAGTCGATGTCGTAGGTCTGCCAGGTGAGCGGGGGGAAGCACATGTTGACGATGGGCTTGCCGACCTTGTAGATGCCGCCGCACTCGTTGTCGGCTCCGTCGAGGCCGAAGCTGTCGAGGACCTGGGTTTCGTAGCGTCCCTGGGCGTAGACGCCGGAGTTGCTGCGGCCCTGACCGCGGGCTTCGGGCATGAAGGAGAGACGGAACTCGACGTGGATGATCTGGTCGTTGAACTTCAGCGGCTTGCTGTTGACGCCTTCCATGAGCAGGCCATCGTCGGCGATGCGGGCGCCGGGCTGGAAGTTGGCGAGGTCTTCTTTTTTGCCGCTGAAGAGGACGAGGGCGCCGTCGGGGGCTGCTTTGCCCATGGTGGGGCTGACGCGGTCGACGCGCTTCGAGGTGCCCACGGCTTCTCCGCCATCCTTCTTGACAACCGTGATGACGCCATCCTTGATCGTCGCAATATTTCCCTTTTTCGCGTCGTCAAACACCACGGCGCCATCCTTGAGCACTCCTTCGACGCTCCATGTTTCGTCACCGCGTTTCCATCCGTCACCGGGCAGGCCGCCCTTGAAGACGTGTGCGATGAACTTGCCTTTGCCTTCGGCGACGATCTGGGCGCCGACCGTCACGGGCTTGCCATCGAGTTTCGCTTCACCGACGTATTCGCCCTGAAATGCGAAATCGGCGTCGGCCTTGGCCTTCTCCGGCGTGTCGTAGATGTCGGCGGCGTGAATGCGAGGCGCGGCGACGGCGAGCGTGGTGAGCAGGACGAGTGTGAGCAGGCGATTCATGGGGGGCTCCGGGGGTAGATTTCTGAGGAGGTGTCGAGTATACAACGCCCCGATTGCCCGGGATGTTGCGTGCCGCTAAGCTACGCGGCCGAATCGGGGTTCTAGCTATAGACCCCGCCCCGCAAACGCCACCCTCTTCATGTAGGCCCATGCCATGTTCCAGAACGTCCAAATGGCTCCCCCGGACCCGATCCTCGGCATCACCGAGGCCTTCAACGCCGACGCTACGCCCGGCAAGATCAATCTCTCCGTCGGCGTCTATCAGGATGAGACCGGCAAGACGCCGATCCTCGCGGTCGTCAAGGAAGCCGAGAAGCGGCTGCTCGTCAGCGAGACCAACAAGAGCTACAAGCCGATCACCGGCGACGGGGCATACGGCAAGCTCGTACAGGAACTCGTGCTCGGCGCCGGAAGCCCGATCACCTCCGCCGGTCGCGCCGCCACGGCTCACACGCCCGGCGGCACGGGTGCGCTGCGTGTCGCCGGTGAGATGATCCGCCGCGCCAATGCGAATGCCGTTGTGTGGATCAGCGATCCGACGTGGCCCAACCACGGGCAGGTCTTCGAGGCTGCGGGCCTCAAGACGGCCAGCTACGCCTACTTCGACAAGACGACCAACGGCGTCGCTTTCCCGGCGATGCTCGCGGGCCTGCAGAAGGTCGCCGCGGGGGATGTGGTGCTGCTGCACGGCGGTTGCCACAATCCGACGGGCGCCGATCTGAGTCTGCAGCAGTGGGGCGAGGTCGCGGAAGTGATCAAGAGCAAGGGCGCGATGCCGCTGATCGACTTCGCGTACCAGGGCTTCGCGGCGGGCATTGAGGAGGATGCGGCGGGCCTGCGCACGCTGCTCAAGACGACCGACGAAGCGATGATCTGCTCGAGCTTCTCCAAGAACTTCGGGCTCTACAACGAGCGTGTGGGCGCGATGACGCTCGTGGCCAAGGACAAGGGGCAGGCCGACGCGACGATGAGCCAGGTCAAGCAGGCGGTGCGTGCGAATTATTCGAATCCCCCGGCGCACGGCGGGGCGATTGTCGTGACCGTGCTCAGCGACCCCGAGCTGCGTGTGCAGTGGCAGGGCGAGGTCGCCGCGATGCGCAGCCGCATCCAGGGCATGCGCACGCTCTTCGTCGAGAAGCTCAAGGAGAAAGGTGCCAAGGGCGACTTCTCGTTCATCCAGAAGCAGCACGGCATGTTCAGCTTCTCGGGCCTGACCAAGGATCAGGTCGAGACGCTCAAGAAGAAGCACGCGATCTACATCGTCGGCTCGGGCCGCATCAACGTGGCGGGCATGACGACGGCGAATATGGACCGTCTCTGCGAGGCGATTGCCGGCGTGCTGTGAGTCCGCACCGTCGGTCACCGCGGCGACCCCATCCGCTGATATAATGATTTCACTATGCGCGAAACCATCAAAGCAGACATTGACAAGCTCGAGGCGCGGATCGTAACAATCCGCGACTCTCTTTAACCTCCCTGCAAAATCGGCCAAACTCAAAGAACTTGAAGAGCAGATGGGGGCGCCGGGTTTCTGGGACAATCAGGAACGCGCGCAGAAGATGGTTGCGGACCTCAAGGGTCTCAAGTCCGTCGTTGATCCCCTGCAGAAACTCGTGACCGACGGCGAGGAACTCCGCCTGCTCTGGGATATGGCCGAGGCGGAGAACGATCAGCCCACGCGTGAGGAAGTCGACAAGCAACTCGGCGCGCTCGAAGTCGCCGCCGAGAAGGTCGAGACGCAGGCCCTGCTCTCGGGCAAGAATGATTTCCGCAATTGCTTCCTGACGCTCTACTCCGGCGACGGCGGGACCGAGGCCAACGACTGGACTCAGATGCTCTGCCGCATGTACGCGTATTACTGTCAGAAGATGGGCTGGCGGGTCGAGGAGCTGAGCCTGAACCCCGGTGAAGAGGCGGGGCTCAAGGACGTGACGCTCCACATCCAGGGCCCGTACGCCTACGGCTTCCTCAGCTGCGAGCGCGGCACGCACCGCCTCGCGCGCGTCTCGCCCTTCAACGCCCAGGGCAAGCGGCAGACGAGCTTCGCCAGCGTCGATATCGTTCCCGAACTCGATGAGACCGACTCGACGATCGACGAGAAGGACATCAACGTCGAATTCTTCGTCCGCGCTTCGGGCCCCGGCGGACAGAACGTCAACAAGGTCGCCACCGCCTGCCGAATCCACCACAAACCGACGGGCATCACGATCACCGCGGCGAGCCACCGCTCGCAGGGCCAGAACAAGAATCAGGCGATGACGATCCTCCAGGCCAAGCTCGACCAAATGGAAGAGGAGCGCCGCGTCGCCGAGCGCCTCAGCGAATCGGGCGGCAAGCTGGAAATGGGCTGGGGCACGCAGATCCGCAGCTACGCGATCTACGACAACCGCGTGAAGGACATGCGCACGGGGTACGAAGTGATGAATCCGCAGCGCGTGCTCGACGGCGATCTGCAGGGCTTTATCGACGCCGAACTGCGCCGCCGCCAGCAGAACAAGATGGCGGCGGAAGCCGCGGCGGCGAAGTAGGCAGAGACCGCCATCACCGAAATTCGGGTGCCACGGCCAGCGAGTCTTCGAGTCGGCCGTGTGCTTTTGCGATCAGTGTCCGAACAGATTCGTCTGCGTGAACATGCCTTCACTCTCGAAGTGAGCCAGAGCCTCGGCGGTCGATCGGAAGACCTTCGTCGCGGTCTCCGTGATGAATGGCGACGGGTTCTTGCGCGGCTTCCACACGACGTAAACCTCCTTGGAGGTCTCGAATGCGTGCTGCAACTCGCGCTCGACGCCGCTGCTGAGGCCAGGTCCACCGCCCGGAAGCTCGGGGACGAGCGACACGATCATATCCGACTGGTCGATGAGCTTGAAATCGCGGGCGTAGATCTGGCCGTCGATGTCGCCGGCGATGTCGAGGACCGACTTGGTTGTGAGATCGAAGTTCACGATGCGGTCCTTGCCGTCCATCGCGCTGACCTTGATGAACTCGGTGCCGGCGCGCGTCGCGTCGATCGCTTTGTCGAGGAGCATTTTCTCGTCAACGTCGCCGGGATCGAAGCAGATGAAATGCTTGGCGAGTTCGGCGCGGAAGGCGTCGATCTCAGCGAGCACATCGGGCATGTCTACGACATGCGTCATCGGGAACGACGGATAAACCTTCTTCATCTCCGGCTTCGTGGCCAGGCGGACGCAGGTCTCGATCGTCATCGCCGAGCGCCCGCGCGAGAGCATGTAGCATTGGGCGCCGCAGCCGACCGCCTGCGCGATCAGTTCGGTGGCCATGATCTCTTCCTCGCGCCAGACCATCAGGTCCTTGAGCATGGCATCGATCGTGTGATCATTGTGCAGGCGGTGATAGACGGCTTCGATATTGTCGACGAGGCAGATGAACAGGTCGGGCTTGAGCGCCTCGATCTGGTCGAAATCGATGGCGCGGAAAAGGCCGTGACGCCAGCGGAAGGTGGCGTGGGTGTTGACGATGATGTTCTGAGCGCCGTTGGATTCGTTGATCACGTCCTTGAACACGCCGCGGCGGAGCGTGTCGAGCCGCCCCAGCGGCAGGTCGAGCACGCGCCCGGGCCGGACATCCTTCGCATCGGCGTACATGCGGTCGCCGACGTGGAACGTCATCATCGGCTCGCCGCGCTCGCCGGCGAGTTTCGCGACGGCTTCGATGTAACGCTTCTTGTCCATCCCGACCTGGCCGGTCATGATCACGCGCATGGTGTGTACCCCTGCAAAACAAGCCGAATCATAACGCTCCGAAGCATGCCCCACAACGGCATGCCACCTCGCCGTACCGGCTATAACGATTCGCTCATGTGATTGACATATCTTTACGGTGATGCGACGCTCTCTTTGCCCCGGCCACTCCGCGATTCAGGAGCCTTCACATGCGAATCAGGCTGTGCCTCATCGTCACACTCGCGCTGCTCGTGCTCCTGCCGCAGACGCTGCGGGCCTGGCACCATGAGGGTCACCACCTCATCGTCACCGTCGCCGTTCAATCGCTGCCTGCTGACGTGCCCACCTTCTTCCGCGAGGGCGGCGCGGCGATCGCCCATTGCAGCGTAGATCCCGATGTCTTCCGCGAGAAAACGACGCCGCAGCTCAAGAGCACAGAATCCGCCGAGCACTTCATCGATCTTGAAATGCTTGATGGTCACGAACTTCCCCCGCTCCGCCAAAAATATGTCGCCCTCTGTGCCGAGCTGAAGATCGACCCGTTCGACGCCGGCATGCTCCCCTGGTCCGTCACCGAGTGGCAGCAGAAGCTGACCGTCGCCTTCGCCGAGCACCGCCGCTGGCCCGACGATCCGTTCATCCGAAGCAAGTGCCTGATCTACGCCGGCATCCTCGGCCACTACTCCGGCGACCTCTCGCAGCCGCTGCACTGCACGATCCATCACAACGGCCGCGTCACCGCCACGAACAAAAATCCTCACGGCACGATCCACGCCAAGGTCGATGATCTGCTCTACCGCCTGACACCGCAAGAAATGGCACTCCCCGCCGATGGGAAGATCGAGCCGCTCAAGGACGTCTTCGCCGCGGTCGTCGATGAGATCCGCGCGACCAACAAACTCGTCGACGGCGTCTACGCGATGGAAAAGAAGCTGCCGGGAGTCAAGGAAAAGATCGATCTCGATCCCGAGGTCAAGAAATGGGCGGTCGAGCGCAGCCAAGCCGGTGTCCGCCTCACGGCGCAGCTCGTGCTCACCGCTTGGCGTGATTCCGAGAAGGTAAAACTTGCCGACTGGCTCGACCGCGCCGCGATGGACAAGCCGGCCGGCGCAAAGTGAACACACCGTTGTTCAAGGCGGCTATTGGGCTTGCTGAAGCGTCCTGGTGAGGCAATCGCTCCTCAACGCAGCCACACACGACGCCGGCGTGAGATCACGCCGACGATGGTCAGCATGAATAGGCCCGCGGGGAGCGACAGCGGCTCGGGGATGACAGCGAATTGGCCTTCGTGATTAAGGACCGCCCAGACGAGGTGGCTATCGGTGTCGATGCCGTAGGCGCCCAGATCGTTACTGAGTGTTCCGTGGCCCGATTCGGCGAAGAAAGCGGCCCACGAACCGTGGTAGTTGCCGGCATTCACGCCGCTGCTGGAGTTGCCGTCGGTGGCGTGGACCCAAGACCCGCCATTAAGCCAGCCGAGGAAGAGCGATTGTTCGCTCACTCCGTTGGCCAGGACGGCATTGGGATCGTAGGTCATCTGGAGGACGAATATGGTGCCGTCGATGCCGGTGAGGTTGACGACGTCGCTGACGAGGAGGCTGGTCTCATCGGTGGTCCGGGTGCGCCAGGCCATTGAGACGGTTTCGGGATTCCCGCTGGTGTTGGTTCCGGCGAGAAGGGTTGCGGTGGTTGGGGTGGTCAGCATTCCGGAGCCGCCGATATCCTCGGTGGCGCTGACGGTGGATTCGAGCCCGGCGTAGCTGTTGGTAACCCCGGAAGTGGCCGACTGTGCGAGGAGCGAGGGGCCGAAGGTGGTCTTGGAATTCGAATCGTTGGCGGTGGCGAGTCCGACGTTGGCGGTGACGCTGATGCTGGCGATTGCGGCGGTGGCGATATCGTGGACGTTGAAGCCTGCGGAAGCGGAACTGTTGTAATTGGCAGTGAAAGCGCCGGAGGTGGTGAAGGTGGCGGGGCTGGAGGTGCCGGCGGTGACGGTGCCGGAGGTGGCGCTGGTAACGGTGAGGTTGGACTGACCGTCAATGGTGTACGAAGCGTCGGCAGTGCCGGCGGTGTTATCGAGGTTGGTGCTGGAGGACCAGATGCTGTTGCGCAAGACGTTGCCGAGGTCGATGCTGCCCGGTTGGACCTGGAGACCGGTCCCGTTGACAGTGTACTTGAGGAAAATGTCGCCGGTGTCGGCTCCGGAGGTCTGGCGGAAAGTGATGAAGGAGCCGTGGGTGAAGTTGTTGGCGATGATGTTGGTGTCGGCGAAATTGCCGGTGCTGATTCCGCTGTTGGCGGTGAAGTCGATGATCTTCCACTGGTGCGCGGAATTCCAGAAGCTGTTGCCGCTGTCGGGGTTGGTTGCGGTGCCTTGGTATTCGATGCTTAGAGTGCTGGAGCCACCGAGGATCAGATCGCCGCCGGTGACGTTGATGAGGTCGTAGTTGGTTCCGGCGCCAGCGGTAGTCAGCGCCTGGATTTGCCAGAGGTAGGTGCCGCCGCCCGAGAGGTCGAGGCCAGCGGAGTAGGTCTGCGTGCCGGGGCTGTTGCCGGGGCTAAGGAACGCATTTGTGCCCGCGGTGACCTGCTTGCCGATGGTGCCGGTGCCGCTGATGGTGCCTGCCGTGAAGGTGATCGCTCCGGCGATGGGACTGTAGGGCGTGGAGCTGTTGTACTTGAACTCGCCCCCGTTGATGACGAGTGCGGAGGTGCCATTGATCGAACCAGTTCCGCTGACCTGCAGGACGCCGCCGGTGACGTTCGTCGCTCCGGAGTAGGCATTGGCTCCGGTCAGGTTGACACTGCCCGCGGTGGTCTTATTGACCCCGACGGCGCCGGCGAGCCTTGCGCTGACCGAGCCGGATTGCAGGTCGAAGGCGCTGGTGCTGCTGAGGGCTCCGGTGGTGCCGCTGATGGTGCCACCGGCGAGGACGACGCCGCCGAGCGTCTGATTGAAGGTCTGGAGGTTGAAGGTTCCGCTGTTAACGGCGGCGGTCTTGGCAGTGGCGATTTGTGTGTCGCGGAGGAGTTTGAGGACGCCGCCGGAGACCTGGACATTGCCGGCGACTGCGGCACCGGCGGCGTTATTGAGGTCGAGTTCGCCGGCCTGGACGTCGGTCAGGCCGGAGTAGGTGTTGGTTGCGGTGAGCGTGGTGGTGCCGGTTCCCAGTTGGAGGAAGCTGCCGTTGCCGGTGATGGCGGCGGAGCTGAAGTCGGTGCCCTGCGTAACGGCGTTGGATCGGTTGATGGCGAAGGCGGCGTTATTGGCGATCGCGCTGCCGGTGGCGAGGGAGCCGGTCGTGCCGCCGTTGCCGAGTTGGAGGACACCGGCGGAGATGGTGGTGGTGCCGGTGTAGGTGTCTGCGGCGGTGATGCTGGTGGTTCCGGTGCCGGCCTGCGTGAAGGTTCCGGTTCCGCTGATGATGTTGGAAAGGTTGTAGGCGTTGGTGCGGTTGATGATGAGGGCGGCGTTGTCGATGACGTTGCCGGTGCCGTTGCCGAGGGTGCCTGTGGTTCCGGCGTTACCGATCTGGAGCGTTCCGGCGGAGATGGTGGTAGTGCCGGTGTAGGTGTTCGTCCCAGACAAGGTCAGCGTCTGAGCGCCAAGTTTGGTGAGGTTAAACGCGCCTTCGATGACGCCGGAGATGACGCCCGTACCGGTGTTCGAAGCACCGAGCGCTGCGTCCCCGACCAGAGTGACCGTTCCGGTGAGTGTGCCGCTCTCGATACGGATAGCGCCCAAGGGGCCGCCGCTGGATTCGTTCCATCCATTGCCGATGATGTAGAAGTGGTTATTGATTGTGCCGGTCATCGGCGTCGATCCGTCGGCCAGTTTTGCGGACATCAGGAATTGGCCGTTGGTATTGCCGTTGATGTAGACGTCGCCGGTCCCGAGCGGAGTGGAGTAGACGGCGAGGTTCGGCGTGACACGCCCGGCGGTGATATACGTGTTGCCGGTGTATGTGTTGTCGCTGCCGAGATAGAACGTGCCGTTGCCCGTGGTCGAGAGGGCGCGATAAGTGACGCTGGACGCGCCGGAGGTGCTGTCGGCGAGGATGGAGTTGATGTTGGTGGTGTTGACTGACGCCGCGTAGTTGGCGATGACCAGTTCCTTGCCGGCGCCGGGAATGATGGTTCCGCCCGTGATGGTTGAGGTGGTCGCGGCGGAGCCGAAGAGGATGCCGCCGGTCGAGATCGTGTTGACGCCTTGGAGTGTGAGGGTCAGGCTGTTGACGTTGATCCTAAGGCTATTGAAGGTCGAGTCGGTGGTGGCGGTGCCGGTGGCGGTGACGTTGGCGTTGCCTGAGATGGCGCCGGAACCGGTGAAGTTGGTGTAGAGCGATGTGCTGCCCGCGCCAGCGACAGATGCACCGAGGATGAATGCATTGGTCGGGTCTTTGGCAGCCCAGTCGGTGCCGCCGACGGTGGCGAAGGCGGTGCCGTTGGTATCGGTAAGGATGGCACTGGCGGTGCCCGTGGTGGTCAGGTAACCATTGGTGGCAGTAGCGGCGCCGACGGTGGGCTGGACGAAGTTGATCGTGCCGCCGGTGGTGCGGGTGATGGCGTTGAGGTTGAGGGCGACGGTGTTAGCGGTGGCGTTGTTGATGATTGTGGCGCTGGAGGCACCGGTGCCGATCGTGGTGCTGGCGAAGGTCTGGGAGTTGGCGGTCGAAGCCTTGCCGGTGAGGTTCAGCGTTCCGCCGCCAAGGATGGTCTGTGCGTTGGTGGCGATGGACCCGCCGAAGACCAGGTCGGAGGTGCTGGCGATGATGTCGGCGGTGGGTGTTGCGACGGAGAAGTCGAGCTTGAGTGTGCCGGAGGTGTTCAGAGAACTGCCGGCTCCGTTGCGGATGAAGGTGTCGCCGGTGTAGGTATTGGCCGCGGCTCCGCCGAGTGTCAGTGTGCCGGAACCGATCTTGGTCAGCGAACCGGCGCCGCTGAGGACACCGGTGTAGCTGGTGCTGGCATTGTTGCCGCCGACGCTCAGGGCGACGGCGTTGCTGGCGGTGTCGGTGAGGGCGATTGCGCTGGCTCCGCTGAGACCACCGAACGTGAAGGCGTGGCTGGCGACGGAGGAATTGAACGCGATGCCGGAGGTCGCGGCAGCAATCGTGGTGTTCTGCACCGCGAGGCTATTGGCGAGATTGAGTATGCCGGCGGTGAGCGTGGTGGTTCCGCCGAAGGTGTTGGCGGCGGAGAGTTGGAGCGTGCCGGCGCCGAGCTTGTTGATGCCGGCGGTAGCGCCGGAGGTATTGGAGATCACGCTGGAGACGAGCATGTCGATGGCTTGGGTTCCGTCGTTGACGGTGAAGCCGATGGCGGTGGTGCCCTGCAGGGTGAGGCCGCCGTTGAGGCCTGTTCCGCTGATGGTGGAGGTGGCGTTGCCGGTATGGGTGAACGAGCCGGTGGTGGCGACAGTGTAGTAACCGAAGCCCGCTAGGCCGGTGCCGGTGCCGGTGAGCGTACCGCCGGTGAGGGTGACGGCTCCGAGCGTCTCGGCGAAGTTGCCGTTAACGCTCATCGTCCCGCCGATGTTCCAGGGCTTGGTGGCGGTGGTGCCGGCGATGTTGGTGTTGTTGGCATTGAGCGTCGCGCCGCTGGCGACGGTGACCGAGGCGGTGGTGGCGATCGAGCCGGTGACGGTCAGCGTGCCGGCGTTGACGGCTGTTGCGCCGGTGTAGGTGTTGGTCCCGTTGAGGGTGACCGTGCCGGCGCCGGACTGTGTGAATGTGCCTGCGCCGGAGATGACGCCGGAGAGGGTCTGGTTGGAGGAGGTGTTGAAGTTCAGAGCGCCGGCGTTGGCGATGGTGTTGGTGTAGGTGCCACCGTCAAGCGTGCTGTTGAACTGCAGGGTGCCGGCGGTGATTGTAGTCGTGCCGGTGTAGGTGGCGGCGGCGCCGAGGATGAGGGAGTTGGCGCCGAGCTTGTTGAGGTTGCGGATATTGGCGCCGGCGTTGGTATCGGTGAGTGCGGTGTTGTAGGTGAAGTTGGCGGTGGTGGTATCGAGGCCGAGGGTCGATCCGCTCTTGAAGCCGCCGGAGGCGGTGCCGAGGCCTGCAATGGTAGCCACATCGGCGGCGGCGAAATCGTCTGTGCCGCCAACGCTGAGGGCGAGTGTCGCGCCGGAGTTGACGATGATCTTGGAGGCGGTCCAGTTGGCGGATGAGCCGCCGTTGAGACCGACTTTCTTGGCGATGGCGAGGCGACCGGCGGTGACGGTGGTGACACCGGTGTAGGTGTTGCCCGTGGCGGTGCTCAACGTCAAAACACCCGTGCCGATCTTGGTCAGTGCGCCGGCGCCGCTGAGGCTGCCAGAGTAGGTGGTGCTGGTGTTGTCGTTGCCGATCTTGAGTTCGATGGCGCCGGCGGATGTGTCGGCAACGGCAATGTTGCCGGCCCCGGCGAGGCTACCGAGGGTGTAGATCGGGACGCCGGTGCCGAACTGCAGGCCGCTGGCGACGCTGACGGTGACGGCACTGCTCTGAAGGCCCAGGGCATTGGAGTCGCGGAGGACGCCGCCGGTGATGGTGGTGGCGGTGGTACTGAGGGTGCCTGTGAGAATCAGCGTGCCGGCGGTGATGCTGGTCGGGCCGCGGTAGGTGCTCGACCCAGCGAGGGTCCATGTGCCGGTGCCCTGCTTGGTGACGCGTGTGTCACCGTTGCCGACGCTGGCGAAGCCCGCGGCATCGGAGATGGTGCCGTTGATGAAGTTGCCGGTCGAAGTGCCGTCGAGGACCAGGGTATCGAAGTGGCCCGTGACGGTGCCCGATTCCTGATTGGTGACCGCGCCGTTGATGATGATGGAAGTCGTGGTGGGATTCAGCGTGGTGGACTGGCCGGTTAGACCCGAGAGGCCGAGGCTGGTGTAGCGTTGCAGGTAACCGTTGCTTCCGGTGAAGTTGAAGACGCCGGCGAGTGCGTTGCCGGTCGTGCCGTTGTTGAGCGTTCCAAAGACGACGGTGCTTCCGTTCGTTCCGCCGCCAGCGTTGCCGACATCGATTGTCGCGGTGCCGCTGGCGGTGAGAGTGATGTTGTTGCCCTGGCTGATGTTTCCGGCTGCGTCGTTGAGAATCGAGAGCGTGCCGGTCGGTGCGAGGTTGACCAGGCTGGTGCCGGGCAGGGCGCCGGCGCCCTTGGCCTGTAGTGTGCCGCCGGAGATGGTCGTGGTGCCGGTGTAGGTGCTGACGCCGCCGAGGATCAGTGTGCCGGTGCCGAGCTTGGTCAGGCCAATGCCGCTGCCGCCGGGGTTGGTGATGCCGGTGTTGTAGGTGAACGATCCGCCGGCGTTGGTGGTGTCGAGTGCGATCGTGGAACCGTCATTGAATCCGGTGCTCACGCCGGACAGCGTTGTGATAATGTCGAGGTCGCTGGCGGTGAACTCCCCGACGCCGCCGACGTTTAGGGCGAGCGTGCCGCCGCCGTTGATGGTGATGTTCGCGGGGGTCCAACTGGCGGGGGCGTTGTTGTAGAGGCCGACTTCCTTGGCGATCGCCAGCGTGCCGGCGTTGACGAGCGTCGGACCGGTGTAGGTGTTCGTGCCGGTGAGGGTCAGCGCGCCGGTGCCGACCTTGGTCAGGCCGCCGATTCCGCTGAACGTGCCGGAGTAGGTGGTGGACGCGTTGTTTTTGCCGACCTTGAGTTCGATGGCTCCGGCGGAGGTGTCGATCAGGGCCTGATTGGCCGAGCCGGAGAGGCCGCCGAGGGTGAAGGGCGAGACACCGGGAGCGAAGGTCAGGCCGTTGGTGATGGTGGAGGTGACCGTGGAGTTCTGCAGGGCCAAAGTGTTGTTGAGGTTCAGGGCGCCGGCGTTGATGGTGGTCGGTCCGGTGAAGATGTTCGCGCCAGAGAGGGTGACGGTGCCCAGGCCGATCTTGGTGATTCCGCCGGCGGTGCCGTTGGCGCCCTGGCCCATGGTGCCGGTGACGTTGAGGGTGTCGCCGACCAGCGGGGTATTAAGTGTCAGGACGATGCCCGAGGCGATGCCGATCACGCTCGTTCCGCTGATCGTGTTGCCGGTGCCGTT